>JAKSDB010000135.1 GCA_022360415.1 Chlorobiales bacterium | reverse complement strand
GAAGTGCCAAAAGAACGAGATTTGGTTTTTTAACTGTTGCCATAAAGATTTAGTTTCTCATGTGATGTTTTTTAATGAAATTCTTCTCCGGTTACCACCGCTTTCCGCTCGATGCTTCTATTTTCCGCAACCTGAAGCAGGAGCGGCTACTTACACCTAAATTGAGCGTTTGCTGAAACGTTCAGTTTAGGTTACAATGATTTGATATGAGACTGCGAATAACAAGAACTGTTACTGCTTTTGCGATTGTTTTTTCCCTGACGCTCGCTCAGGGATGCGCCCGAAAAGATTCACCGGCTTTACAGGAAAGAGACAAAAGGTTTGCCGCTTTTTATGCTGATTATCTTGTGCTCTCAGGTATATCGTCAAAGGGGGCGGAGCGTTTGTCTTTGCCGGGAAGTGATCTCATTGATTCACTTTTTGATGTTCATGGGCTGACGCTCGAAAGCTTTAACGAGCTTTCGGATACATACAGGGAAAATCCGAAGCTCTGGAGGGCTGTTTTAAAAGAGGTTAAAAACAACCTGCGTGATAATGACAGCTGAAACCGGGAGCAACCCTGCCGCTCCTTTACTCGTTGGCGTGACAGGCGGTCTGGGAAGTGGAAAGAGCAGCGTGTGCAGGATCCTTTCCGGGATGGGATGCGCTGTTTTTGAGGCGGACAAGGTTGCCAGGGACCTCCAGGTCGACGATTCGGAAATTGCCGAGGGGATAAAAAGAATCTTCGGTGACGATGTTTATTCCAGGGATGAGAAAGGAAGGCTCCAGCTTGACAGACAAAGCATTGCCCAAAAGGTCTTCAGTGATTCCGGGGCATTGAGACGTTTGAATGAGTTGATCCACCCGAAAGTCTTCAGCGCCTTTCGGAAAGCTGTTGCTGAAGCTTCCGAGGCCGGAGTAAAGATATTGGTGAAAGAAGCGGCAATACTGCTCGAGTCAGGAGGGGACAAGGGACTGGATGTTGTTGTTGTAATTGCTGCCGATCTCGGAAAAAGAGTTGAGCGTGCCATGGCGAAGAGCATGGGAAGCAGAGAAGAAATCATGCGCCGGATAAAGGCGCAATGGCCTCAAAAAAAGCTTGAAGAGCACGCAGATTACGTGATAGAAAACAATGGAACATTGGAGGAGCTTGAATGCGGTGTACGCAAGCTTTATCATAAGCTCATAACACATTCGGGGGCATGAAGGTGACGACTTTCTTCGCTATTTTTCAACACTCTCCGCTCTACTTGCCAGTTCGTTGTTTTTCCGGTTTACATACCCCGATATCCATATGCTCAGCTCATAAAGCAGGATCATCGGTATGGCGATAACAAGCTGTGTTACTATATCGGTTGAAGGAGTGACAATCGCGGCGACAACCAGCAGCGTGACAATTGCATGTTTGCGGTAAAAGCGCATGAAGGCAGGGGTCAGCAGTCCGATCCGGGAGAGAATATAGGTCAAAAACGGCAGTTCGAAGACAAGTCCTGTCGTTACGAGAGCCCCCATGAAAAAACTGACATAATCCTGGACAGCGATATTGTTTTCTATGAGAGGAGTACCGAATCCGGCAAAGAATTTGAGAGAAATCGGCATAAAGATAAAATACCCGAAAGCGATTCCGGCAAAGAACGACAGCGAGATGAAGGAGATGACAAAACGTGTTGCAGCTTTTTCTTTTTCCTTTAGGCCGGGAAGAACAAACTGCCAGACCTGGTAAACAAGGAAAGGAAACGTGAGAACAAAGCCGGAAAAAAATATTACTTGGAGGTAAAGTGATATCTGTCCGTAAGGTACGAGGTTCTGAAGGATTACCGTATCGCTGCTGTTTTTCAGCGGGGCTATAAGCACATTGTTGACGAGCATGTCTGAAAAAAACGCGCAAAGAACCATTACGACAACAAGCGCGATGCCGCTTCTGATGAGACGGGTACGAAGCTCGTCGAGATGTTCGACAAAGTTCATTTCCTTTTCACCGGCATGGTCTGTTTCCTCATCACGTTCAGTCAGACCGCGTTCTTTTGCTTTTCTTGCTTCGATTTCGGTTTCCATCAACTGCGAAGCGGGCGACTTTGGTCTTGAAGAATCTGTTTCACTGCTCATGCTGCTCTTCCGCTCGTTTGTCGGGAATTCGTTTGCTTGCCTGGACGCTGCCGGTCTGGGAGGGCAAGTATATTACTGAATCGAAACATAGTAATAAACATCCCAGTCGAGAACAAATTGTTTTTAAAAGGTAACCGGTTGACGGATAGGGAACGGATGTTTTCTTTCCTGTTGAACCTTTACTGCTTTGGCGGGATTATTATTTTTTCAAGGCCTGCAAGAGCCGGGAGATTTTGTGATGATCTGTTATGAGCCGGATGAAATGGTAAATATCAACGAAGTAATCATGGTGCGCAGCAAATTTATAGAGGTGCTCGTAAGTACTGACGGCATATGAAAATATTTTTTATGTGGATCATTGAAAAGGCTTTCTGGACAGCGGTTCTCGGTATTTCCTTGTCACAATTCATTCCGGCACGCTCTCTCGGGGCTGATCTTACATTCAGGAAAATGCAGGTGGGCGGGATTGAAAGAACGTATTATCTCCATCTTCCGCCTGTCTATGGGGAATCGGCCCGAAAACTGCCTGTATTACTGGTGCTTCATGGCGGGGGAAGGGGGGACGGTGATGAAGTGGCCCGGTGGACAGGATTCCTTGAGATTGCAGACAGGGAGGGCTTTATTGCTGTCTATCCAAATGGAATAGATGCACGATGGAATGACGGGCGAATCGGGTCGTCACGCAATGGAAATGAGAACGCAGTTGTCGATGATGTTGGTTTCATTTCTGTACTGATCGATCACATTGTTCAAAATTTCAGGGGTGATCCCGGAAGGGTCTATGTTACAGGATTGTCCAACGGGGGAATGATGACCTTCAGGCTCGGGTGTGAAATCAGCGAAAAGCTTGCTGCAATTGCTCCGGTTATTGCAAATATGCCGGAAAACATTTATGGGGAATGCCGCCCCGGGAAGAAGCTGCCCGTTCTTGTTATGAACGGTACGAGTGACCCGCTTGTGCCATGGGAAGGAGGGGCTGTCGGTTATTTCGGAGAACGCCGCGGCAGGGTTGTCTCGACGAACAGGACGGTAGAGTTCTGGAGAGCGCACAACAGATGCAGTTCAAGAAGCGTCAGATGGCTTCCCGACAGAGACAGGCGGGATAATTCGAGAGTAAGAATGTCGGTCTGGGGTAATAGTGACAATACATGTGAAGTTGTATTGTACAGAATTGAAGGCGGCGGTCATACCTTTCCCGGAAGTGATATACCGAACCGCCCCCTGCTGTTGGGAAGAAAAAACAATGATATCGAAGGACCGGAAGTTATCTGGTCATTTTTCAGGAAATACTCGATGTAATCGCCCGGTGCTCGGGAAAGGCAGATATATGAGATATTTTTTCGACACCAGGAATTTTACACCCTGTTTCCGGCTTTTTATTTCGGAGAGAACTGTTATAATAAAAGATTGTTCAATATAGAGTTGTCTTTATAACCATTGGAAGGTGAGGGGGGAATATCTGTCTATTTTCTCCGGGCGCCGACAAGAAACAAAGCCAGTGAATTTACAAGACGTTGCTTTTCCTGTTGCTGAAGAACTGAAGATTTTTCGGCAAAAATACAAAACAGCTCTGAACACGGACAACAGTCTCGTAGACAAGGTTGTTCGTTATATACTCAACAAGCAGGGAAAACAGATTCGCCCCCTGCTTGTTATGCTTGGCGCCAAGGTTTGCGGGGAAGTGCAGGAAAAGAGCTACAGGGCTGCTATTATGGTAGAGCTTCTGCATTCGGCAACGTTGATCCATGACGATGTTGTCGATGGAGCCGAGATGAGAAGAGGTCTGCCTTCAATCAATGCACTCTGGAAAAACAAGATATCGGTCCTGATCGGCGATTATATGCTTTCAAAGGGTTTGCTTTTTTCCCTTGACAACAAGGATTATCTATTCCTCCATATGGTTTCCGATGCCGTTCGGCGAATGAGCGAAGGTGAAATACTGCAAATCCAGAAAACAAGGAGCCTCGATATTACGGAAGAGGATTACCTGAAAGTCATTTCGGACAAAACTGCATCACTTCTCGCGACGGCAAGTGCTACAGGTGCGGCAAGTGTTACCGATGATGAAAAGAAAATACAGGCGATGAAAAGCTATGGAGAGTATCTCGGGCTGGCTTTTCAGATCCGTGACGATCTGCTTGATTATACCGGGGACTCAAGAAAAACCGGAAAACAGCTCGGAATTGATATTAAAGAAAAAAAAATCACTTTGCCGCTTATTTATGCCTTGGGCAAATCAGACCGTTTAGGACAAAGAAATATAAAAGCGATCCTGAAAAGCTCTAAAAAAAGGGCGATGAGAAGTCGCGAGGTGATAGACTTCGTCAGGGAAAAAGGCGGCCTGGATTATGCCGCCGAGGCTGCGGAAGGATTCGCTTCCAAGGCTATGGAGGCGATAGAGCATTTTGAGGACAGTGATGCGAAACGTTCACTCGGTCTGCTTGTTGATTTTGTTATGAAACGCCAGAATTAAGAAGGTATTGAAAAGTGCAATGAAAAAAGTTCTTGTCGGATCTGTTCTTGTTGTCCTGGCATTCATTGTGATGGACAGATTTGTCATGACATCATATACCCGTCAGGGGCAAAGCGTAAAAGTGCCGGATGTAGAGAAGATGAAATATGACGATGCGCTTGGAGTATTAAGGGATGCCGGCCTTGCAGGAAAGAAAAGTTATAATGTTCGTTATTTACGGGATGTTGATTCCAATACTGTCATTGTCCAGCGTCCATCACCCGGTTCTGAAGTCAAGCCTGGAAGGACGGTGTATCTTGTATTCAACAAGAGGGAAAAGCCAAGCTTTTCAATCCCGGATTTTTACGGCAGGCCTGTTGAAGAAGCAAGGCAGGTTCTCGATCGTTTCGGTATTGTTCTGGATAAGGTCCAGACGCAGTCGGTCTATGATCCCGCAGATGACGGAAAGGTGCTCAGCCAGTCTATAGCCCCGAATACCATTGTTTTTTCAGGTTCGTCCCTGTCGTTGATTGTTGGCAAAGCTGAAGTGATCGAGACTGTTCGAAAGCTACCCGTGCCTGACGTTCTGGGCATGTCCCTGAAGCAGGCAAGAGAGATAATCGTTGAAAACGGCTTCAATACAGGTAATGTTTCCTATGAATATTCATCTCTTCTGGTCCCCTATACGGTAATCAACCAAAAGCCGGCGGTCAATGCCTTTGCCGAGCCTGGTAATGTCGTTGATCTTACTGTGGTTGTTGATGAGGAATAAGCGCAGGATCAACTGCCGACAGGCTGCACAGGAAGGCGGTGCGAAAGCTGTTTTTATCGATAATCGGTTTTTTTATATTCCTCGCGAAGGTCTTTTATTCCGGTAGTTCTGTCGTTTCCATCACTGATGATGCCGAAATATTCAAACACGATCCGCACTACAAGCCACATTCCTGCAAAAATAATTCTGATGCTGCCGAATACAGTTTTGAGGAAAGACATTTTTTTTCGTTTTGCTTTGAAAGGCAAAAGCCATTCCCTGGAATGGCTTTTTATGATACATTTATTGTCCTCTAAAAGAAGTAACCGCTCATTTCCTTTTCAGCCTGTAACCAGTCTTCAACATCAAAACCGTGGACACCGCCATGTTGTTCCCTTCGATAGTGTGCGGATGTTCTGAGCTTTGCGTGCATAACTATAGAAAATTGTTGAGGATAAATATACAATTCCCCATAAAAACGTTTGAGGATAAAAAAATATATTGGAAGGTGAATATGCGATTGTTACTTGTGAGTTGAACGCTCTTTCATGAAAGGTCCCTCGAAAATAAAAGGAAGCTGGAGCAGAAAGATACTGGCGATTCTGTACATCCTCTTCAGGAGGAGCAGGTATTTTAAAGGCACTTCCCAGAAATTTTTCAAGCTGACACTTGAAAATATACTGATTCAGCTCAATCTCAACCAGGACCTTCCATTTCTCTTTGTAGCGGTATTTATCGGTGTTGCCGTGGGTTACGTCGCGGTTATTTTCCACGACGCCATCAAGGTTATCAGCGACTACTTTTTCGGCGGCCTGGAAGTGTTCGGTACATCTTTTATAACAGAAGGGTACTGGGGCCTGCTCTTGCCTTTGATTCCGGCTCTCGGGGGACTGCTTGTCGGGCTGTATAACGCGTATATCGTTAAAACAAGACCGGGTCACGGGCTTGCAAGCGTGATAAAGGCCGTTGCCCAGAATGAAGGCACCCTTCCAAGAAGGCTCTGGCTTCACAGAACAATAACATCCGTTCTCAGTATCGGTTCAGGAGGAGGAGGAGGAAGGGAAGCCCCGATCGCACAGGTCGGAGCGGCTCTTGGTTCTTCTGTCGCGCAGGTGCTCAGGTTTTCACCCGACAGAAAAAGAACACTTCTCGGGTGTGGCGCGGCAGCAGGCCTGGCGGCAGTATTCAACGCGCCGATTGGAGGCGTTATGTTTGCTATTGAGGTTATTCTTGGCGATTTCAGCGTCAGAACGTTCAGTCCGATCGTTATTGCCGCGGTGATCGGTACCGTAGTTTCAAGAAGCTATCTGGGAAATTCCCCGACATTCCAGGTCCCGGATTACAGTCTTGTTTCCAATACCGAGTTGGTGTTCTACTTCGTGCTTGGGGTTTTGGCCGGCCTGTCCGCCGTGATGTTCATCAAAGTGTACTACTGGATAGAAGAGTCTTTTCTGAAAATCGAAAAAAAGAGAAATATCCCGGTATGGGCAATGCCTGCAATTGGCGGTTTGTTGACAGGTCTCATCTGTATGTGGCTGCCCGGGCTCTACGGTTACAGTTACGAGGTGATCGACAATGCTGTCAGAGGGACTGAGTCCTGGCTGAACATGGTCGGTGTTTATCTGCTGAAACCGGTAGTGGCAGGTTTGAGTGTCGGCTCGGGTGGTTCGGGAGGTATGTTTGCGCCCGCAATGAAAATGGGAGCAATGCTGGGCGGCATGTTCGGGAATCTTGTGCATGCGATTTTTCCGGAGATTACTGCAACTTCCGGCGCTTATGCTCTTGTAGGAATGGGGGCATTGACCGCCGGCATCATACGCGCTCCGCTCACAGTGATCCTGATCCTTTTCGAAGTAACGGGTAAATATGAAATTGTTCTTCCTATCATGTTTGCTGCCGTT
>JAKSDB010000288.1 GCA_022360415.1 Chlorobiales bacterium | reverse complement strand
TCCACTGGTGGTCAAGCCCCGGTCGATGGCAAAAGGCAAGGGCGTATTTGTCAACATCAGGGATGAAACGGCGTTTATGAAAGCTCTGAAAGAGGTGGCGGCTTACAATGCCGGTATCGTTATCGAGCGCCACGTCGAAGGCGACGATCACCGGCTCCTGGTTGTTGGCGGCAGGCTGGTGGCCGCGGCAAAGCGCCTGCCTGCGATGGTTGTCGGCGACGGGCACAGCCCTGTCAGGCAACTGGTCGAGGAGACCAACCGCGACCCCCGACGGGGAATGGCCTTTGAGCGGGTGCTGGAGAAGATAGAGATTGATGGAGAAGCACGGCAATGTCTTGCTGAAGAAGGCCT
Source organism: Chlorobiales bacterium (assembly GCA_022360415.1). GTDB lineage: Bacteria > Bacteroidota > Chlorobiia > Chlorobiales > Chlorobiaceae > Prosthecochloris. The sequence continues at coordinate 3,402 of JAKSDB010000288.1, read as the reverse complement.
TACACCTGACTCGGTTCCCTCGCCGGGACAGGTTGTCCGGCTCCGGGGAGCGGCGAACATTTCCCGGGGAGGGACTTCCGTCGATGTTACCGACGACATTCATCCCGATAACCGCAAGATGGCTGAACAGGCGGCCAGGCTGATCGGGCTCGATGTTGCCGGTATTGACTTTCTCACTCCCGATATCAGCAAATCCTGGACCGATATCCCATGCGCTATTCTTGAAGCCAATTCCACGCCGGGTCTCAGGCCTCATCTGGGAGCGAACCCTGATCACGATGTCAGCGGCCCGATCATCGAGCATTATTTCCCGGACGGGCATGACGGCAGGGTCCCGACGGTCGGTATAACGGGCAGCCTCGGGAAGACGACAATCTGTCACATGGTTGCCGACATCCTGTCAGCGGCGGGAAAGAACGTGGCCCTGTCGACAACACAGGGGGCATGGATCGGCAGCGACCGTATCAGGCGGGGGGATGTCGCAGGCGGCAAGTCCGCGGCATCGTTACTGCTCGATCCTTCTGTTGAGGCAGGTGTGTTTGAGTTGTCACGCGGCGGCCTTGTCAAACTCGGGATGTGGCTCGACAGCGTTGAAATCGGGGTAGTGCTCAACGTTCAGGACAACCATGTCGGTTTTGACGGTGTCGGTACGAGGGAAGAGCTTGCCCGTGTCAAGAGCCTGGTCGTGCGGAACGCGCGGAAGATGGCGGTTTTGAACGCGGACGATCCTCTCTGCCTTGCCATGCGCGATCAATTGAAAGCACCGGGGCTTTGTCTGGTAAGCTCAGGCCCGGATAATGAAGTATTACAAGCTCATCAGGCGGCAGGAGGTCTTGTCGCTTATCTTGACTGTCGTGAAGACCGCTGGGAGGCCGGTGAGATCATGTTGTATGAGGGAGAGCTGCTTGTCGGGAGCCTGTCTGTCGGGGATATCGGTTCCGCTCTGGGGGGACGGTACAGACCTGCTGTCATCAACGCGCTTTTTGCCGTTCCAATCGCTCACGGTCTCGGTGTTGGATTTGACAGCATCAGCCAAACAGTATCCTCATTCGAATCCACCCGCGAAACGAATCCCGGAAGAATGAACTTCGTGGATGGTTTACCGTATCAGCTGTACATCACTGAGACCGACGGTCCTGTTTCCCTGAGGGAACTGGCGGATTTCGTGGAAAAAACCGATGTGCCGGGGAAGAAGTACATTGTGCTCAGCGCCATGGGTAACCGTCTTGACACATTTATCCTTCAGACAGCAGAGGCTGTTGTCGGGTCCTTCGATCATTATATCTGCAGTGACTGGGATTATGACCTTCGTGGCCGTTCGCCGGGAGAGGTTTCAGAGATGCTTTCCCGGAGCCTGATCGATGCAGGTGTCGAGCGGGACAGAATTACAACCATCCCGAAATATGAGCAGGCTCTCGAAAGGTTGACGGCGATGGTTTCCGAGGGAGATCTCGCCATCGTTTCGCTTGGAGGGGAAGCGGTCTGGAATAAAATCAAGCCGTTTCTTTCACCCGGGGCCTGATGCTGTCCCGGCCGGGCGGTCCTGTATATCAGATGCTGTTTTCTTGTGAAATTAAACATGCGGATGTAGCTTGTATTCTCAGGTTTGCTGCTATCGCTTCTATAGGTTGAAAAGGAAAAGAAAATGTACGATTAGAGTCCGCCGTGAAAAAAACACAAAAACTCTCGATCGGAACAGTCACGGTTCCCGCTGAAACGTCGCTGTTTTTTATAGCCGGGCCATGCCTTGTCGAGGGGCGTGCTATGGCTCTTGAAGCTGCCGCTGTTCTTGACACGGTCAGGGAATCGGAGAACGTTCCCTGTATTTTCAAAGGCTCGTTTCGTAAAGCAAACAGGACTTCAGCAGCTTCATCTACAGGAATCGGTGATATCAAGGCGCTGGAAATTCTCGGGGAGATAAGGGAACGTTTCGATATGCCGGTGCTTACCGACGTTCATGAAACCCGGGACGTCGAGCTCGTCTCGAAATATGTCGATATCCTGCAGATCCCGGCTTTTCTTTGCCGGCAGACCGACCTGTTGACCGCGGCCGGAGACTCCGGGCTGTGTGTGAACATAAAAAAAGGCCAGTTCATGGCACCGGAGGATATGGTCATGGCTGTGGAAAAAGTTACCCGTACCGGAAATTCCCGTGTAATGCTGACCGAAAGGGGAACCATGTTCGGGTACCACAATCTGGTTGTCGATTTCAGGGGGATATCCAGAATGCAGGGCACAGGCTTCCCGGTCGTTTATGACGCGACGCACAGCCTCCAGCTCCCTTCAGCCGGCAAAGGTGTTTCCGGGGGAGAAAGGGAGTTCCTTCTTCCAATGGCGAGAGCGGCCGTCGCTGTCGGGGTTGACGGTCTGTTTTTCGAGATACATCCCGATCCCGAAAAAGCCCTGTCCGATGCATCGACCCAGGTTTCTCTCGAAGAGTTTCCGAAAATTGTCAGGCAGCTGCAGAAACTGCACTCCTGTTTACCGGGATGAAGTGATTGTCCATTCATGCTAACATAAACTCCTGTAACAGTGTCCGATTTTAATTATTTTGGTATTCAACTCTCCTCCGGCGATGCTTCCGAAAGGTTGCAGAACGCGCTGAGGCAGGTCAAGGCATTGATCTTTCCTGTCGAAGGTATCCTGACGGGAAGCCTGATAACCGTCAATGATCGTGGTGAGGAGAGCTGTTCTTGCAGCGTAAGGGATGCCCTTGCGGTTTCGGAAGCGAGGAAGAAGGGGCTTCACATTGCCGCTTTCTCTGAACGGTCGGGCGATGCTCAGCGGCAATTGATTGAAAGGATCGGAATTGAACATGCCTATCTCGGGTGTGGCCGAAAGATAGATGCTTACGAGCAATTCAAAACTGCCTGCGGACTGACGGATGACCAGTGCGCGTATATTGCCGATGATGTGATTGATGTACCGATCCTCGAAAAAACAGCACTTTCCATCACGCCGATTGACGGCATCGAGTATCTTCGCAACCGGGTCTCCTATATATCAGCCTATGAGGGCGGAAAAGGATGTATCAGGGAAATGGTCGAGCTGATCTTGCAGGAGCAGGGGGAATGGGAGTACAGCGAATACTCCTCCATGTGAGTCAACAGGCATTTTCCGGCAGCAACAATTCTCCAAAAAAAGCCGATCCTTCCCGAAAAAAAAATTCAGGACTTGTGCCGGTTAATGAGGGCGGCGGTGTCTGCAAGTGAAAGCAGGCCGACGATATTTGTCCCGTGGTTCGGTTCGATATGGATATCACCCTGATAATCCCGGTCTTCACGCAGTGCCTGTTCCAGTGCTTCTATCTTGCCCAGAATGCTGTAGGCTGCGGACTGGGGAGTGGAGCAGGAAACCGGGGGATTCTGGCTGCCATGTGTAAAGTATCCTTCCGGAACGATG
>JAKSDB010000402.1 GCA_022360415.1 Chlorobiales bacterium | reverse complement strand
TCATCAGGAACTTTATGAAAAGGTGCCCGATAAAATGCACTTCCCGGCCTGCTTCCGGAAAGAGGCCTCCGAGAAGCGAACCGGCTACTATTCCGGTTACTATGCCCGCAAGCAGTTTGTTGTTGTGCAACTTCTTTTGTTATTACGACTTTTTCTGGAAACAGGGTAAAGAGAAAGTACCTTTTTTTCTCATAATTTTTATATATATGCCTAAATTGAGCGGCTGTTGAACGACAGGTGAAGAACAATGTCACTGTAAATACAGTATAAAAGATTGTTTTTAATGAGCTTGCTGTTATTAAGCTTTTACTGGAACGCTCAATTCAGGATATGGTCATACAGGGCAGAGGCCGTCGGAACGGCTGGTCAAACGGGGTATATCAACGAGTAAAACGGTTTGTATGAAGATTACGATATTCGGATCAGGCTACGTCGGTCTGGTAACAGGTGCATGTTTTGCGGAGGTAGGCAATGAAGTGATGTGCGTGGACATCGATGAAGAAAAAATCAGCCGACTCAAAAGGGGGGAAATTCCTATCTATGAGCCCGGTCTTGAGGATATGGTGCTTGAAAACAGCCATAAAGGGCGTTTGCGTTTCACCTCGGACCCTACTGAAGGAGTGTCGTTCGGTTTGTTTCAGTTTATTGCCGTTGGAACTCCTCCCGACGAGGACGGATCGGCCGACCTTCGTCATGTGTTGAGCGTTGCCGAGACTATCGGCAGAAACATGAACGACTACAGGGTTATTGTCGATAAATCGACGGTGCCGGTAGGAACAGCCGATCTGGTCGGTGAAAAGGTGCGGTCGGTACTGGAAGAGAGGGAGCTCTCGATAGATTACGATGTGGTATCGAATCCCGAATTTCTCAAGGAAGGCGACGCGGTGAGTGATTTCATGAAGCCCGAAAGAATAATCGTAGGAGTGAACAATCCCCGCACGAAGGAGCTGTTGAGGAACCTTTATGCGCCATTCAACCGGAGCCATGAACGGTTTATCGCGATGGATGTTCGCTCTGCCGAGCTGACGAAATATGCCGCAAACGCCATGCTGGCCACAAAGATCAGCTTTATGAACGAAATCGCGAACATTGCTGAACGTGTCGGTGCTGATGTCGAAGCTGTACGCCACGGCATAGGTTCCGATTCGAGGATCGGTTTTTCGTTTATTTATCCCGGTGTCGGTTATGGAGGATCGTGCTTTCCCAAGGATGTACAGGCCCTTGAAAAAACAGCCGGAAAATATGGTTATGAGGCGAGGATCCTGAAGGCAGTCGAAGCGGTCAATCATGATCAGAAGACTACGCTTTCAAAAAAGATAAAAGAACATTTCGGCAGTAGCCTGAAAGGGAAGACCATTGCAATGTGGGGTCTGTCATTCAAGCCGAATACCGATGACATGCGCGAGGCGCCGAGCCGCAGCATCCTTGAAGAGCTCTGGGCGGAAGGAGCGGCGGTGAAGGCTTATGATCCGGTAGCGATGGACGAGGCCCGGCGGGTCTATGGTGAGCGGGATGATCTGCTCCTGGCGGAAACGTCGGATGATGCGCTCAAAGGGGCCGATGCCCTTGCTGTGGTGACGGAGTGGATGGTTTTCAGAAGTCCGGACTTCGAAGTTATCAGGCAGGAGTTGAACAGCCCGGTGATTTTTGACGGCCGGAATATTTATAATCCCGACCTGATGGAGCAGCTCGGATTTGTTTATTACTCCATCGGACGGGTTCCGCGGGGGCGGTCGTCATCCCGGTAGCGATAGAAATGATGAAGAGGGCCTGCGCCGTGACCAAGTATTAATCCGGCGCCTGCCTGTAATGCTTCCACTGTGAATTGCCTGCCTTTTCTCACCGCCTCGTGCAGATCATATCCTTTTGCTGAATAGGCTGCTATGGCCGAAGAAAGCGTACAACCCGTTCCGTGTGTGTTTTGCGTCCTGACTCTGGGAGATGAAAACCATTCTCCGCCCTCTGAAGACAGGAGGTAGTCTTCACAATAATTACCCGTCATATGGCCGCCTTTTATCAGGACAGCGGAAGCTCCCATGTTCCTGAGCTTTTCGGCTGTTTTTTCGATGTCGGACTTCTCGACCGGGAGGTGTGTTGATCCGGCAAGCTCAGCTGCTTCCGGGAGGTTGGGAGTTACAAGCGCTGCCAAGGGAAACAATTCTTTGACGATCGATTTTTTTGAGGCTGATGAAGCAAGGTCGGTTCCGCTGGAAGACTTCAGGACGGTATCGAGAATAACCGGGGCGGAGAGGCGGTTTTGCAGTGTTTCAGCAATTGCCTCTACGGTAGCGGATGATGAGACCATGCCTATTTTGACGGCATTGATTGTAATGTCTTCGACAAGTACCTCGAGCTGTCTCGTAACGAGTGACGCCGGAAGTGCAGCCGACTCGAATACCCTCCGGGTATTCTGGACGGTAATATCGGTTATGACGCTCAGTCCATAACAGCCCAAAGCGGCAAAAGTTTTCAGGTCCGCCTGTATTCCCGCGCCGCCGCTCCCGTCGAAACCGGCTATGGAAAGGACGGTTGTATACTGTTTCAGGGATTCCTGCTGCATGTTTGCATTGTTTTAAGCAGTTCAGCGGCTGCTTTTACGGGATCAGCGGCTTCTGATACCGCCGAAATAACCGCGATACCATCTGCACCGGCACTGATGACCTCGCAGACATTGTCAGTGCCGATCCCTCCGATAGCCAGAATGGGAACCGTAAGAAACGCTGAAATTTCCCGGATCCGTTTCAGACCGACCGGTTCCGAACTCTTTTTTTTCGATACAGTGGGAAAGATATGGCCGAGACCTGCATAGGAACACCCTTGTCTTTCTGCACGTTTTGCCTCGGTTACGGTCGAGACCGTAACGCCGATGATTCTCTGGTTGCCAAGGAGTTTTCTTGCTGCTTCCAGCGGCAGATCCTCCTGACCCAGATGCACTCCGTCAGCCTTTGCTGCAAGCGCGATATCGACGCGATCGTTGACAATGCAGACTGCGTCATGGCGACGGCAAAGCTTCTGGATTTTTTCTGTCCAGGTATACAGTTCCGAACCGGAAGCAAGCTTGCGGCGGAGCTGGATCATTGTAGCTCCTCCTTCAAGGGCTTTTTCAGCCTGTTGTACAGGACACGATGTTTCTGCCGTTATGCAGCAGAAGAGGGGAGAAGTCATGAGCATTGTTTGAGAACACGGTTAAAGGATTCAAGCGTATCACAAAGATTGGCTTCTGAACGAAAAATTGATAGCGCGGCAATACCATGGGCGCCCTGTTCCAGGCATTGACGGGCATTTTTTGGCGTGATCCCGCCTATGGCGTAAACCGGCACGGAAACGTTTGAACAGATGGTTTCCAGGAGTTCCGGACCGAGAGGCGGGCCATATTGTCTTTTCAAAGGCGTTTCATAGACAGGACCTGCGACAAGGTAATCGGCGCCTTCGCTTTCGGCCGTCAGGGCGTCCTGGAGGGAATGGACGCTTTTTCCCATGACAGGATCCCGGGCGACGTTTCGTGCCTTCTCAAGCGGACAACTGTTGCCGGGAAAATGCGTGCCATCGGCGCCGGCGGACAGGGTTATATCAAAACGCTCGTTAATAATAAGGAGCGAACGGCTGTCGGCTATGCTTCCTCTGACCGCCATAGCAAGGTCATAGATCGATTTCGCCGCCAGGTGTTTCTCCCTTAGCTGAATGACTGCCGGAATCCGGGAGGTTATCTCTCTGACCAGTCCGGGAAGTTCGTTTGCCGGGTAGCGGTGCTCTGGGCTGTTGCTTACCATATGGAGTCTTGGCAGTGAAAACCTGTGTTGCCGGTCTTTTTGTGTCTCCATGATAATACCTGAACTGAACGTTCCAATTTGTCGGGACGCTTAACAATAATAAGGTTATTAAAAACAATTTCTTATAAAGCATTTATGGTGAGATTTCCCCTCTCCTGTCGGGTGAAATCGAAAGCTGATAAAGAAACGCATTTGTTGAAACATTCAATTCAGGTTAAATAAATTCATTTGCCAGGCTGTTGCAGAAAAGATAAAAAAAGACAAACGAACTGTCTTACCAGATCGAGGCGATCCGGAACCCCGAAATGGATTACTGCCGGAACGAGCGAGATCACCGGCATACAAAAGGGATATATCGGGCAGGATGGAAGAGAAGTGGGGTGAAAAACTCGCCTGATCGAATATAGTGTGAAATTCGGTCCGAAAAAGGATTGGTTAGTTATTCCCCTGTAATGGTTCTTTTGCGGCAAAAAGCCCTTGAATGGGGGGCAAACGCTTTAAACGGTTCGGTAGATGGCTGCTTATGTATAGATAGTTGTGAACGTTCCTCTTTTCGACGTGCTGTCGAGAGCAACGGGAACTGAAAGGGTTCGGTAGAGACAAGCTAATCGAGCAACTCAAACACGTCCGACGATCCTGCAGCCTTCCTGTCGAACGTCAGCACCGAATCGGTTTTACAAGCCGAAACGGCATACCGTGCGATCAAAAGATCGGAAAGGTCAACCCTGCTCCGACGCGCATCGGCAAGACATGCGCACACCGCATCCCGGGCGTCGAATTCCAGCACCGGAAGCTGCAACAGGGCATCAAGAGCGTCGAGAATCTCCTTCCTCGCAATCCCGTATGCCGACTCCAGCACCCAGAACAATTCGAGAACAACCGGCACCGGCACGATGAATATCTCCCTGCTCTCTTCCGCCTGCCTGAACAGCCGGTAAACAAGTTTAGCCTGCCCGCTGTCGTCGTTGGTCAGAAAACGAACCAGGATGTTGGTATCAAGCGCTCTCATCCGTACCCCTGCCGTATTCGTTTTTGAGCCTATCGCCGACGGAGGCTTTCATCTCGTCGGTCGACACCGGAGTCATGCCTTTCCTGTGCAACCGGCCGAAAACCTCGTCAACGGACTTCTTTACCGGCCTCACGGTAACGATCCCCTCCTCTTCGCAGACAAATTCAAGCTTGTCTCCGGATTGCAGGTGTAACGTATCGCGAACCTTTTTCGGTATCGTCACCTGCCCTTTGTTTGTCAACGTTGCTACCGGCATAGCATATCCCCCATTACTTTTTCACAATCTCCTTACTTCTATGTAAGGAATAACAGGCAAACAACACAATCCGTTCTTCTAAAAAATGTCCAAAAGTGCGAAAAGATAGAGGGGTGCAGAGTGTGGTGTCGAGGGTCAATACCAAACAGGGAGCTAAGTAGCAAATATGCTTGTAATTATCAGCCGGGATGGCGAAATTGTGAAGGGATGTTGAAGAACGATAATCGGTGAGAGAGTTATGCGTTTATCAGGCAGATTAACAATATTTATACGCATCTATTCTATTGGATTGAATCAAATTCTGTAGTACAGATAATAATTAATGTTATGGTGGTAATTGCCATTTCATTTATTGGCAAACCAGTTGATGAAATTTCGACTGAAATTTAATTGTAAATAAAAGAGTCAATATGACAGAAATACACATTGGTTGGGAGGAATTTGTCGCCCGACATAAAACTAAGAAAATAAGTCCTTGGGTTGACCTTAATAAAGGACACGCTTTAATGAAATCTCCTTTGGGACCGAGTAATTGGCGAGTGACGATAAAGCTAATGACGTGGCTGACACTTTTAGCTATCCCAACAGCAATAGTGCTTTTCTTTTTTATCAAGTGGTGGATCCCTGTAATAATTATTGTATTGTCATTTATGTTCATGAGGGCTATCAGGCAAGAAGCAGCTAAAGCGGTAATTGAAACATCATTAGAAAACCCTGAATTCTATTCACATGCTATTCTTTCGGGGACAATGAAAATCTATTCAGCAGACGGCCAAAATGAGAATGAAAAATAAAAAGAACGATGCGCTAACAAGGTGTATGAAATCATGGCCGCACTGTGTGACGGCTACGCTTCATACACAAACCGTTGAAAATGATAAAAATATGTATAACAAATCACTGCACTGGATTTTTACTCCGCTGCGCTCCGTAAAAACCAGTGAATTCAAGCGTTATGCCCCTAAAGGAAGATGATGAGTGCTAGCAAAGTCATTGTCGTAGGTGCAGGGATTGCTGGGCTTGTTTCAGCTTACGAGCTAAATAAGCATGGACATGATGTTATAGTGCTTGAAGCTTCGCAAAGGGTCGGTGGTCGGATGATCACCGAT
>JAKSDB010000095.1 GCA_022360415.1 Chlorobiales bacterium | reverse complement strand
GGAAAATATCGGCGTTCATGCAGGATCGCCTTGGCCCGATGGAAGTCGGCAAGTGGGGCATTCTGCAGACACTTGCCGATATTCTCAAGCTGCTCCAGAAAGAGGATATCGTCAACAAGTCGGCTGACAAGTTTTTATTTGTCATCGGGCCCGGAATACTTTTTGTAGGGGCTTTTCTTGCTTTTGCAGTTCTGCCTTTCGGACCGGCATTCATCGGTGCCGATCTGAACGTCGGATTGTTCTACGCAATAGGTATCGTTGCTCTCGAGGTTGTCGGTATTCTGGCTGCCGGGTGGGGTTCGAACAACAAATGGGCACTCTACGGTGCTATCCGGAGTGTTGCACAGATCGTCAGCTATGAGATACCTGCAGCAATTGCCATTTTATGCGGTGCCATGATGGCCGGTACGTTGAGCATGCAGCAGTTCAATCTGCTTCAACAGGGTGAATACGGGTTTGTACATTTCTTCCTGTTCCAGAACCCTGTTGCCTGGCTTCCGTTCATTATTTATTTCATCGCTTCGCTTGCAGAGACAAATCGTGCGCCGTTCGATATACCCGAAGCGGAGTCGGAGCTTGTTGCCGGGTATTTCACCGAATACACCGGTATGAAATTCGCCGTTATATTCCTTGCCGAGTACGGCAGCATGTTCATGGTTTCGGCGATCATTTCAATTGTTTTTCTTGGCGGGTGGAACTCTCCGTTGCCAAATATCGGCCCGGTTCCTCTTAACGATTGGACAACCGGTCCTGTATGGGGGGCTTTCTGGATCGTCATGAAAGGTTTCTTTTTCATTTTTGTCCAGATGTGGCTTCGATGGACGCTTCCAAGGCTGAGAGTCGATCAGCTGATGCATCTCTGCTGGAAAGTGCTGACACCGTTTGCGTTTGTCGCGTTCGTTCTCATTGCGGTATGGGAGATATATGTCAAATAGGATTCAGGGTTGGTCATGAGTGAGTATTTCAGGGATATAGGCAGCAGCATCACAACCATTCTTACCGGAATGGGGATTACCCTGCGCCATTTCTTCAGTGCCGTCAAGCGCAAAGGTGACGCCGGCATTGACGATGATAACTATTTCAGCCAGGTTGACGGTCTGGTGACGCTTCAGTATCCGAGAGAAGCGATCCCAACCCCTGAGATCGGACGTTACAGACTCTACAACGATATTGACGACTGCATAGGATGTAACCAGTGCGCGAGGGCCTGCCCGATTGACTGTATTACCATTGAAACCATCAAGGTTACCAAGGATGATCTTGCGGTTTGCGGCAAAACATCGGGCGGTCAGCAGAAAAGGTTCTGGGTTCCGGTATTCGATATCGATGTGGCACAGTGCATGACGTGCGGGATATGTGTGTCGGTCTGTCCCACGGAATGTCTCTACCACACGCAGGTGAGCGACTTTTCAGAGTTCAAACGTGAAAACATGATCTACCATTTCGGCAATCTGACAAAGCTGGAAGCCGAAGCAAAACAGAAAAAACTGGAAGAAGAGAAAAAAGCGGCACCGGCACCGAAGCCCAAACCGAAGCCGGCACCGAAAGCAGAGCCGGAAACAGGCTCGTAAGGGATGCAGTTTACAAACCAACGGGTGTATAACACATGACGAATACGACCTATATAGTAATATTCTACCTGTTTGCAGCAATTACGGTCTTTTCGGCTGCTTTTGTGGTTTTTTCAAAAAATGTTATCTACTCGGCATTTTCTCTTCTGTTTACGTTTTTCGGCGTGGCGGCGCTCTATGTTTTTTTAAGCGCGGACTTTATCGCCGTTACACAGGTTATCGTCTATGTCGGCGGAATTCTGGTTCTTCTGCTTTTCGGTGTCATGTTTACCAACAAGATCATGATGACCGATCTGAAGACGGAGGTGCTGAACATTGTCCCCGGTGTTTTGCTGCTGGTTGCCATAACCGGCGGGCTTATCTATACGTTTCTGACAAGGGCGGACTGGTTCACGACTGCCAATGAGCTACAGGGAAGTGTGGTGGAAAGAATCGGTTTCGAGACTATGTCCCGATACGTACTGCCTTTTGAAATGGTGTCGATTCTTCTGTTGCTTGCACTGATCGGTGCTGCATTTCTTGCCAGGTTCGACAAACCCCGGAAAATGAATCAAAAGTAGGTTGCCATGGAATTTTTCAGCACAATAGGTCTCAACCACTATCTCGTCATATCGGCAATACTCTTCGGTCTGGGTCTTTTCGCGATCGTAACCCGCAAGAATGCTATTGTCGTACTCATGGGGGTGGAGCTGATACTTAATGCGGCGAATGTCAACCTGCTTGCGTTTTCAAAGTACAACGGCGGCATGGAAGGCGTAATGTTCAGCCTGTTTGTAATCGTCCTGGCAGCAGCTGAAGCCGCAGTTGCCCTTGCGATTATCATCAATATTTATAAAACATTCAATACTGTGGATGTCTCCAGTATTGATTCAATGAAAGAGTAAGCTGTAACGGGGAAAACCGGTCCCGTTCTTTTCGCAAAGCAATAAAGATATGCACAACCTGATCCAGTTATCGATAATCGTACTGCTGC
>JAKSDB010000103.1 GCA_022360415.1 Chlorobiales bacterium | reverse complement strand
TCCACAAGAAACCTTCGGCAAATCCCAGCCGGTAGTAGCCAAGGTAGGAAGGAAAATCCGTGTGGTAAACGCTGACGACCGGCAGTTCACGTTTCCTGGCGTATTTCAGGAACCGGCTGCCGATGATGTCAGGAGTCGAGATATATACGATATCAGGATCGTATGCATCCATCTCTTTTTCCGTGGAAGCGGTATAAAAACCCAGCTTGTAATCAGGATAGAGCGGAATCGGAACGGAAGGAAGCATGTTTATCATTTCCTGACGTCCATCAGTGGAGGAAACATCCGGCGACCAGACCACGACCTCATGCCCCCCCTCAAGCAAGGAGGAAACAAGACGATACACTGTCCTTGCAACGCCATCCTTGTCCTTGACATACGTGGCTGCATAAAGAGCTACTCTCATATTTACATTGAAAATCAACGGTTAACCGGCTGACGTAAACAGATCAAGAGTGCCCACCCTTGTTTCGCAAAGGTAATATATCCAAGACAAAAAGTCGAACCTTTATCCGTGGGAGAACATCTCAGCAGAAGAACAAAGATGCCGACATTAAAAAACTGTTGACGAAGTTTCGTAACAGAAAAATCTTCAGACAGAAATCTTCACTACAACCGGTTCCACAAGTCGCTCGAAATCCGCATATGAAAGCCTGAGCAACTCCTTGTGATTGCCCGCGTTGCAAACGATCTCTTCATCTTCGGCAAGCTCTTCGGTAACGTAGGTCTTCATACCGTACAGGTTCCCGAAAGGAGGCATCGCCCCCACTTCGCACCCGGGAAACGTGTCGGCAAAGTCCTCTTCAGCGGCAAGCTCTATATTTCGTGTCCCGGCCACGTCTTTCAGCTTGTCAAAATCAAGCTTGTTGGAAGCAGGCAGCACTGCCATTGCCAGCTTGCCGTCGATGGTCACCATAACGGTTTTGGCAAGCTCCTTTCCCGGCACATGCGCCGCGGCGGCAATCTCCTGGGCTGTGTAGGCGGGAGAATGACTGATGATGAAATACCTGATGTGGTG
>JAKSDB010000331.1 GCA_022360415.1 Chlorobiales bacterium | reverse complement strand
TACGGCCCGCGAAGAAGATTGCAGATACCCCAAATAAAGCTCGCCAGCTGGCTATGCGTCTCTCCGTTCATGTACTACATATTTCAGGTTTTCTGTGATACTGCTCTGCCTCTATGATAGCTGCATTAAAACCCGGCAATCTCCCGGATCCGGTCTCCAAACTTTTGCAGCAATGCATTGCTGTTCAGCCCATATGGTCCAATGGGAAATGGTATCACCGCAAGGGTTGTTTTACTACCGATTTTTGCCCAATGGAGTGTCCGTGTTGATTTTTCAGGGCTAAGTGGATACCCAACGATCTCTTGATGGTGAATTTCAGTATTTGTATCTGTCCCGCCACAAAACAAGACAAAATCTTTTAAAAAACTGACCCCAGTTCCAACGATCAAGTTTGGCTTGTTTTTTTTAATTTTCTCTGCAAACCATGGAAAACGGTTGCACCTACACCATTCCATGTACTCATGCTTTGACTCAAAACCAGTGATCTCAACAAGTCCATACTTATCCCATAGATAATTAGCAACTCTTCGGAAAGCAATAGGGTAGAGATTCATATGAAAAATCTTCCAGTCGCCAGTCATAGTCCTATCTACTTCTTCGACTTTCATTCCTTTCAATGCCCCATATAGCTTGGCAACATTTCGAACATATATGAATTTCCTCATACGATAATCAGAGAAATATCCACCGTTCTTTAGTTTATAAGCACCCTTGGCTATCTCCACTGGCAGTATCTCAGAATAATTTTTCCTCATTTCCTCATGATATGCTTCCTTTGTCTTGCGATTTGGGTTGCTAAACCCCCATTCGATCCCGCACAACCAGACCGGACTTTTCAGATCACCGCCGTCACAACCGGAAAACGAACAAGCCCATTGCTTGAAATTATCCACCAGACCGGGTTTTTCTGCTGTTGATGCCATTGATCTATAAGGGGAACGTTGTCAGAGCGAGATTAAATCGGCACGAAATTAACTGCTTTTCCGAAGAAGAAATATACCACTACAGTCAAAACACGGCAAGGAAACGAGCCGCTGATTTATAGCATAGCCGAAAGAGGGGGACGTTCACCACTATTTATACAAAGAAATATTCACCGTAACTCTTAAAACGTTTACCTCCCATTCATCGGCTCTTTGCCGCAAAAGCATTGTTCACAGGGGAATAACCAACCAATCTTTTTTCGGACCGAATTTCATACTATATTCGATCAGGAGGAACAACTATGCATATAACAAACGACATAAAACCTGTCACCTATCTCAAGGCAAAGGCGGCTGATTTGCTGGACCAGATCAACGACACTCACAGGCCGGTGATCATCACACAGAACGGTGAACCGAGGGCGGTTCTGCAGGATCCGAAAAGCTACGAGGAGATGCGGAATGCTTTGGGATTGCTGAAAATGCTTGCGATCGGTGAGGACGACATCCGCAAAGGCAACCTCAGGCCACAAGAGGAGATCTTCAACGATCTTGAAAAACGGCTGAAAAAGCAGCCATGAGAGCACCTCTAAAAACTTATTGCGCGTCTCGATTGCTGCGTTGGATGGTGCTCGAAATCCTCACGTACAATCAGTACGCTCCGGTTTCTGCGCTCCATCCGCCTTGCTCTCGAACCGCTCATGACACTTTTTAGAGGTGCTCATGAATTTGTCATACGATATTTTCTGGACGACCTCTGCAGAACACGACCTGAAAGAAGTCATAGACTTCATAGCAAGAGAAAACCTGGAAAATGCTTTGAAGATATTGACGGAAATCCGCAAAAAAACCTCCGAATTGAAAAGCCACCCTGAACGGGGTAGAATTGTTCCCGAACTACAGTCCCAGGGCATTTTTCTTTACAGAGAGCTTCTTGTCCCTCCGTGGAGAATTATCTATCGGATCAAAGATACGCAGATCAACGTTCTTTCTGTTCTCGACAGCTGGCGGAATGTGGAGGATATCCTTCTCGAGCGCCTTATAAAGAGAGGTTAGAGTACATCCCCCTAAAACCTCAACGCGCAGCCGAGATGATAGGACGCCGGGGCGCTGGTGTCCCGCTCGTCGTTGCCGCTGCTGTAGGTATCGCGGTCGTCGTACCAGGTTTTCGCATATCGTGCCGTCAGCTCGAAATTCTTCCAGAGGTCATAGGAAAGAAGTGCGAAAAACGCACGTCCTTCGCCATAATAGGATTTCAGGGTAAAGACAAGCGGCAGGTCATCTTCGTAGACGTAAATCGCCGAGTCATAATCATCGGTATCAAACTCTGTATACCTTGCCTTGAAGGCGACAGGCCCTTTTTTCAGAACAGCCTGCTGGTAGAAGAGCCATCCGTTAGAGCGCTCCTCGCCGTCCGGATACTCTCCCTCCACAAACTTGATCTCTCCCCTCGTCCTGAGTGTGAGCATCCGGGATACCTTGCCGATCAGGTCAAGACGCGCCCGGTTCGATGTAAATGGAACCGGCATGTAGTATTCGAGTCCCAACCCGTCGAAAAGCTTTTTGGCCTCTTCCTTGTACTGGTTCTGGAGCAGCAGCTCCGCCGTCAGGAACGGCGATTGTTTCCAGGTGAGATACATTTTCGCCTCATCGCCGGTCGACGCCAGGCGGTAGTAGCTGCTGAGTTCGGGAAACCTGAAAATATCGTAGTAAGCTCCTACATGCAGGTTCTTCAGAATATCGGCCTCGATACCGATATAGTACCCTTCCTCGTTCGCCGCGTCATCGGCGCGTTCGGCAAACGCGCCGGCAAAAGGGGAGAAAAAGATATTGTGATAATCTCTTACTACCATCACGGTCCGAATATCCGGCGTCAGCGGAAAACCCACACCGCCGATCCACGAGACATTGCGTTCTTCTCCTGTCAATGCCGCTTCGGCAAACACGTTAACCTTTCCTATCAGGATGTCCGCTTCTACGCTCCCCATATCATGCCATCCCGGCTCACCCC
>JAKSDB010000181.1 GCA_022360415.1 Chlorobiales bacterium | reverse complement strand
GAATGGATTCCCCTGATGCTTCACCACGATGTTCATTGGGGCAACAAGCATGCCTGTGCAAATGCCGAGAAGCTCCCAGTTACCGAAATGCGCTGAAACAACCACTGCCCCTTTGCCTGCATATCTTGTTTTTTCAAGAAACTCTTTTCCGTCAATCTCAAGAATCTTCATCGCATCATCCTTCCCCTCTATCAACGGAAGCCTCAGCATTTCGATGATATTGAGAGCTTGGCGGCGATATACCTTACGGGCAAGACCGGCGATCTCTTTATGTTCTTTTTCAGGAAATGTACCCTCGAGGTTTTTCTCAACGACAGTACGCCTGATTTTCAGCACATCATAGACAACGTCACCCAGGCGCGACGCTACTTTTTCACATTGATCCGGCGTCAGTTTTTTTACAATCAGCATAAAGAATATGAAAAGAGAATACTCTACATACTGTTTGAAAGATTTCAACCATCTGCCTGAACTGCTCATTGATCCGTTCTGCTCCCGGAATTGTGGTTAACTGACGTGCTGCGCTGAGGAACAGCATAATGGGCGAAGAAAAAAGGAAAATACCTGAAATAATTTATACTAATAAATACTGACTGGACAAACTGCCTTTTTAACCATGCAATCAATAAAGAAACTTCTAACGCCCGGCTCTGCAAGGAACCTTGTCAGCACATGGAAATCCCGGGGGAAAAAAGTCGTCTTCACCAACGGATGTTTTGATATCCTGCACGCAGGTCATGTATTTTACCTTGATAAAGCAAAAGCTGCCGGGGACATGCTTGTTGTGGGAATTAACAGTGACTCTTCGGTGAAAAGGCTCAAGGGGGAAAAGCGCCCGATATCACCCCTCATCGATCGCTGCAGGGTAGTTGCCGGCCTGGAAGCTGTCAATGCGATTGTTATTTTCGATGACGATACGCCTGAACGGATCATTGCAGAACTGCTGCCGGATATCCTGGTAAAAGGAGCAGACTGGCCGATTGACAGAATCGTTGGCGCGAAAACTGTCCTTGCTCATGGTGGTGAGGTAAAAGCCATCGATTTTCTCGAGGGTCGATCATCATCCTCGATCATCGAACGGATCGTTGAGGTGTATTGCAGGGAAAAATGAAAAAGTAGAGGCAGTATACATTTGGACAAGCTAAAACAATATATTCTCGGATTTGCAATCGGTGTTTCTGCGCTGATCCTTGTTCTTGCGGTTATCATTTCCATTACGCTGAACAGCGGCACCCTGAACCATTTCGTAAAACAAAGGCTTACCGATTATTTTAACGTCGAGTTCCGGGGAAAGCTCAGAATAGAAGCCATTGATCTGGAATTCCCTTCAAAAATCACTCTGCACCGACCTGAACTGTTTCGTGAACACACAGAAAAACCTGACGTGTCAGCAGCAAAACTGACGGTAAACCTGAATTTTCTGCAACTGCTGTCTAACTCCTCTTCATTGACAATTCGTTCATTACAAGCCGACTCGCTCTTTTTTCATTTCGAGCGGTATCCTGACGGAACCACCAGTATTGAACGGATTTTTTCCCCCAGGTCCGGCGATACTTCCGGAGCACCGGGACTTGAACGTTTTCGATGCGACAACATCGAGCTTTCGAACTGTTCTGCTGAATATCTCGATCTCACGAAAGAAAATGCTGAACCGGAAATCATCAAAGAGATCGATTTCCAGGGTAAAAGGTTCCGCTACTCTCATGAAAACATCAGCGGCATCATCCGTACAATCCGGTTTCATCTTCCCCGATCCAATTTCACATTACAGGAGGGTTCTGCAAAGCTTTCCCTGACAAACAAGCGTCTTGAAATTCTTGACCTGAAGGCCAGTACCGGAAAGAGCAGTGCTGATTTGTCAATGGGCATCTACGAGTTCAACCTTTTTTCTTCTGAAACAGTTGAGCGGCATGCAAACAGTCCCGCAACGTTTTCAGTAATATCCGCCAATATACATACTGATGACCTCAAACTGCTTCTGCCCCGACACTCTCTTCCTTCCGGCCTTTACGGGATTTCCGGAAAAGCGGAAGGCCGGCTTCGCAAATTGGATATTGACAAAGCATTCATCTCCCATGGCAATTCTTTCCTGCCGCTCAAGGGAGAGCTTCTCAATCTGAATCAACCGGATTTCATCGGATACAGGCTTGAAACCGACAGCTCGAGAATTTCAGAAGATTTTCTCCGAGCCGCAATACAGGATTCGACTTTCAAAGAACTTGTTGAACCGGCAGGCGATCTCGAGCTGTCGGGTTACGTCCAGGGCAATATGAGTGAATTATATACGGAGTTGTCCGTTGAAACGGACGCCGGCAATGCCATGTTTTCTCTGCAGGCGAAAAAACCGGGGGAAACGCCTGCCGGCTACAAAGGAGAATTTGCCCTGGAGAATTTCGAGCTGCACAGATTTCTTCTGCCGAACACCCCGTCAATGAGCAGTATATCATGCACCGGGGTATTCTCCGGCAAAGGCCTTTTTTCACAACTGGACGAGGCAGAGCTTTCAGTCGATCTTCAGGACTCGTACTGGCAGGAACAGGAATTAACCCAGGGAATTATTGACCTGAGCTACAATAATGACATCCTCACAGCCGAATTGGCCCTTGCAGAAGATAATGCAAGAATTGCACTGCAAGGAAAAATAGACTGGAGCCGGAACATCCCCGTCTATGATGGAAAAGGGTCGGTTGCCAACCTGAACCTCTCCAAACTTTTCGGGCGGGCTGATATCACCTCGAACCTTACGTTCTCCACTCATTTCAGCGGAAGTAATTTTAATCCGGAAAAGCTTAACGGGAACCTATCGACTCTCTTCAGCGAATCGGTTGTCAATGGATACACTCTCCACGAGGGTTCTGAGCTTACACTGCGTATCGTCCAGAAATCACCCGTGTCAAGCGTCATTCTCAAAAGCGATTTCCTCGATTTCAAAGCTGAAGGACGTTATACTTTCAAAGAGTTTCTCTTCGGCATGAATCTTACCGTCCAGTCGGCAATCCGCGAAACCGCAAAAAACAACATCTGGCAGAGCTCGGCACTCCCTCAACCCTCTTCCGAAACCATTGAAAGGGATTACTCGGCAGATTATATGCTGACAGTCCGGGACATTTCGCCTCTCGCTGTTTTTCTCCCCCTCAAAGGATACAGACTTTCAGGGACCGTTTCAGGAAGATCTTACAGAAGCAACGGGTCGCTGCACCTTGCCTCGTCGATCAGAATAGAGAAATTCAGTCGTGACAATATTTTTTCATTGGACAGCGCCGCGTTCGAGATCACCGCAGCCTATGACAACGACGGCATTACCCGAGCGTCTATTCAGGGAAATGCCTTCTCACTGCAAGCAGGTAGCCGCAGTGTCGACAGGTTCAACCTGACAGCCGATTACAACAGCGGTGAGCTGAACACAAATCTCTATTTGCGTTTTCATGAAACAGGGCATTCTCTGAAGGCTGATATCACAGCGGTTCGTGACAACAGTCTCTATAAGATTACACTCGGCGATCTTCATAGTACCGGACCTGAAGGGACATGGCAGGTCAACAGAGGCTCAAGAATCGATATCGGAAGAAATTTCACCCGCCTGTACGGCATAAAGTTTGAAAAAGAAGAGCAGTCAATCACCTGCAACGGTGTGCTCAGCAACGAGCTTGCCGGTGTTTTTGAATGTACTGCCCGAAACCTTGACACCCGGGAATTTGAGATTTTTTTCCCTGATGCAGGGTTGAAAGGAACAATTTCTTCTTCACTTCTTGTCAGGGGTTCGCCCGGAGCCAAAACCGCCCTGCTCAGGCTTAGCGGCCATGACCTTGTCTACGATGATGTAATTATAGGCGACCTCGGCCTTGAAGCGTCTCACAAAGGCGAACGGCTGGAGGCCGATTTTTCAACAGGGCGCATCTCACCTGAACCGCTTAATGATATCACAGGCACCGTATCGATCCCTCTCAGGCTGAACTGGTCTCCGCCCGGGATTTCAGTTCCCGATAATCAACCTGTAGCAGTTTCCTGTTCTTCCGATCATTTGTCCGCCGAAATTCTCGAGGTGCTTCTGCCGTTTTTCGACACTGCTGAAGGAACCATACCCGCGAAACTTGTTGTCAGGGGAAAGACACCCGAGCCCGACATCTATTTCACTGCGAAGCTTCAGGATACGGAAATAACCGTTACACCGACCGAAACAGTTTACCGGCTTTCCGGCACGATTGTCATCAGACCGGAAAAGGCCGATTTCGATAACATTCTCATCAAAGATGCTCTTGGAGGCACCGGCAGAATAAGTGGATCGGCCGGCCTGGAAAACCTCGAGGCAACAACAGTAGATCTCACCGCCTCCTTTGAAAACCTTCTGCTGTTCAACAAGCAGGACAAGAAAGATGAAACGTCGTTCGGAACCATAACCGGCACATCGGACAGGGTTCGCTTTTACGGCGACACATCCCAGCCGCTTCTTACCGGTAATCTTCTGATCACAGATGCTGATTTCACATTATACAGAACAGGCTCAAACGAAAGCGCGAAATATGTAGGGGCGGAACGCTTCATAACATTTGTCCCACGCCACCCTGAGCCGGCTGATACCTCCCGGTCTGAAGAGCCTTCAAAACCGGAGAGCCCTGAATTTTACTACACCCTTATCGATATCGTTCAGATACAGAACCTTCAGTTGAAAAGTGCCGCACCTTTGAAGTACAATATGATATTCGACAGGACACGAGGCGAACAGCTTGAAACCAGCCTGCGAAACCTTTCGCTCACAGTCAATAAAAACCAGCAAAACTACCGCCTCTTCGGCTCAGTGAACATCACTTCAGGCAAATACAGGTTTTCCAACAGCAATTTCGATCTTGACGACGGCGGAAGAATTGTCTGGAATAATGTCGATATCAGAAACGGAGTCATGGAAAACCTTTTCGGGAGGAAATATGTCAACGCCTCCAATGTACAAACTGGAGAAAGAGATAACGTCCGCCTGCTGCTTGCGATTCAGGGGACGCTCAATAATCCCAATGTACAGATGGGATATTTTCTTAACGACGATTCCCAACCTTATGCTTCCGATAACATGATCGGCACTCAAAGCAGCAAAATAGATCCGAATGCCGAACCCAATGTAGTCTCTCTCCTGCTCACGAAACAATGGTATATTCGCCCCGGCAGCCAGGGTGGATTTGGTAATGTCCCTTTCTCGAGCGTCGGACTCTCAGCAGGGACCGGCCTTCTTTCCTCCCAGATATCGAGCTTTGTTGAGGAAGCCGCAGGGTTTGAAAGCTTTAGCGTCAATGTAGGTGTTGACGACCAGGGTGCTCTGAGCGGTGTTGAATTTTCATTGGCCTTTGCCGTCCCGGGAACCGGGGGAAAAGTAAGG
>JAKSDB010000363.1 GCA_022360415.1 Chlorobiales bacterium | reverse complement strand
GACCCCCATACTTCATACCTGAAAGCAGACCAGGTCAGTTTTTCAAATGCCGAATTTCAGGGCAATTTCGAAGGTATAGGTATCGAATTCGATATTCTGCATGATACACTTCTTGTTGTAACGCCTCTTGCCGGAGGCCCCAGCGAGGCGGCCGGGATAAAAGCGGGAGACAGGATCGTCGCTATCGATACCCTTTCCGCAATAGGTATTTCTCCCATGGACGTGGTGAACAGACTTCGCGGAAAAAAAGGGTCGGTCGTGACTCTTCGGATATTCAGACCCTATACATCCGGAGAATTCACGGTCGATATAGTTCGTGACAAGATACCGACGTACAGTGTCGATGCTTTTTTCATGCTCGATGATGTGACAGGGTATATCCGGATGAGCAGGTTTGTGGCTACAACGGCAAATGAGTTCAGAAATGCGCTGTTTAAGCTGCTGGATCAGGGTATGGAGAAACTTGTCGTCGATGTACGTGGAAATCCCGGCGGTTATCTCGACCAGGCGGTAGAGATCGCAGATGAATTTCTTGCAGAAGGCAGGCTTATCGTATACACGAAGAGCAGGAACAGGGGGCCCGATGAAATGCGGTACACAGCGACCTCGGGCGGACTGTTTGAAAAACAGGACGTTATGGTCCTGGTGGACAGAGGCAGTGCGTCTGCCGCGGAAATCCTTGCAGGTGCGCTTCAGGACAACGGAAGGGCGGAGATTGCAGGTGAGCTGACATTCGGAAAAGGACTTGTGCAGCGCCAGTTTGATCTGGAAGACGGTTCGGCCATACGTTTAACGATAGCAAGGTATTTTACGCCTTCAGGCAGAAGAATACAGCGTGATTTCAGCCCCGGCAGTGAGGGCAGAGAGCAATATTACCTGGAAAGCCATGAAAGCAAGGAGAGGGGAAAGCTCTTTGAGGAAGCGGGAAGCTTGCAGGTAGAAAGCGGCATCGAGGGCATAATGGTGTACAAGCCTTCACCGGACATGTTCGGGTCGTCAGGAGGCATTGTGCCCGATTTCTGGATTGTTGAGCCTGCCGTTGATGATTTTTACAGCAACTTGTTGACCAGGGGAGTTTTTGATGAGACTGCACTGAGAATTATCGATGACCCGTCAAGTTCCGTACGGGAACATACCGGCAACAGTGAAGGTTTTATTACCGGCTATTCCGAATATGAAAAAACAGAAAAATACCTTCGTGAAATTTGCAGGGAAAAAGATATTGATTTTGATGAAAAGGCGTTCAGTCGGGAAAAAAAGACAATAATGTCTGCTGTCAAGTCCAGAATCGCTCGTCAGCAGTTCGGAATAGACGCCCAGATCAGGGTTCTTGCCAGGGAATCCGACAAGATGCTCAGATTTGCCCTCGATCATATTCGCCGTAACGCGGCATGAGGGGTACACCTTTGTTTTTTTCTGTACTTCAGGGCCTGTAAGCGATAATAGTGTAAATTAAAAAGTTGAAGTCTGCGATAATTCAAATCTCCCGCGCCTATGTCATTGCTTGAAAAAATCAAGAGCAATACCTGCACATTGCGACTGCAAAAAGACTGGTTGAAGATTTACACATGCCCCGTACCGAGCTCGGATTTTCTCTCCTTTGTAGGTATAGCCGTTAT
>JAKSDB010000405.1 GCA_022360415.1 Chlorobiales bacterium | reverse complement strand
CGGTGACGAGGCCGGGATGCCCCTCACGATGCATCTTCGAGCCGACCGATTGGGTAAAAGTGTAATCGGTTTTATGGATGAGGAGCGGATAGTCTTCGAGTAGAGGACGAACGTCCAGCAGCGCAGCAGCGCAGTTTACCGAGTAGAGTTTGCGCTCGATCACAACAGGTTTTTTCTCAAAGCCTGCATCGGTGAGCAGTCCCCAGTACCAGTGGCAGGCTGTCTCGTATACGGTTGTCTCTATCGTATCGCTGCCGTACCAGACGCCGAACGACCCGTCGGAAAACCGGCTGATCTGCCAGTTTCTGAAAGGCCACGCAATGGCATTGAACCAGATGGCTTCTTCAAAAGGGCGGTGGATTTCAGGGGAATGCGATTGATAAGGGTAGGGTTTGGCGTCAACTTCTGCCTGCTGTGCCAGTTGCCATTCTTCAGGGTTGTCGGTCAAGTCATCGAACAGATTCTCCGATTCTCTCAGGGAGACGATGTTTCGGATCAAATCCTTGTGGACATCCGTTAGCGCGATGCGTGAGAACAATGTCTCCAAGCTTGGATGGTTCACGATTCCCGCGCGTGGTCAAGGTAGGAGCGAACCATCAACAGTCCGGCAAATCCCCATTCCCTGATCACCTCGACCGGCGTAAGGTTGTCAAAGGCTTTGTTGCGGGTTGACATCCATTTGTAAGCAAGATCACGGTTTTTCGGGAACAGCAGCCGCAGGTTCTTGTGAATGGCCAGCAAATGGCCGACCCGCTCATACTGGTCACGGCTCGTTCCGATCGGTTCTCCCTTGCGGTAGCGTGTCAACGCGCCGCGGTTGGTTTCGGCCAGTCCCAGCAGCACAGCCTGATCGCCAGTTGTCAGGTTCCAGTGATCAAGTAGTTGCATCAACATTTTGGCCAAAGCTCCTCTATCTTTTGAACTTATGACTTGACGTTCTGCAGTATGCATAGCTGTTTGTTCCGGTTATTGTATCAAGTTTCATTGAAAGATATTTGTTTGTAATAATAATTACAATATTTGTTGGTATTATACTATTTTATTGCGGTTATCCTTTCCGTTGTTCCGTAAACACAATAAGTCTGGTGTAATGCAGGCTTTTTTCGTTTCAGTCCACGGTTAATTCCTTCATCATCATCTGGATGGCGTTTCTGCTGATCGGATGTAATGTCACAAGTTGTTCAAATTATTCAATCCATTTACCAAACAGTTTGGCTAAAATATTGCCAATTGATTTGGCGTTTCGTATTATGTTTTTGAACATAAAAATACCGAAGTATGATTACTGTGAAAGAAGATACAACACTGGTGGGTGTTTCAGAGCTGCGTTTAGGTATCGATAAAATCCTGAAAAAAGCCGGCAAAGGTCCGGTGGTTATTGAAAAAAGGCATAAACCCCAGGCTGTACTCATGTCCAGTGAGGAATACGAGCGTATTCAGGAGGTACTTGAAACCGCTGAGGATCTTGTACTGGGTTACCTTGCCGATGAGCGGTATAAAGACTCTACAGAGAAAGACTACATTGACATTGAAGTTCTCCTGAAAGAGATGTAGTGTATGTGGCAGGTAAAGGTACACCGTTTGGTTATCGAAGAGGATTTCAGGAAAATACCTGAAAAAAAACGCTCAGAAATTCTCAAAACCATCTTTAAAAAGCTCGGAACCAATCCTGAACAGTTCGGGGCTCCTCTCAGACATGAATTGAAAGGATTCAGGAAGCTGAGGATAGGAGATTATCGTGTTATATACAGGATTGAAAAAAAGGAAGTTCGAGTGTTTGTTTTGAAGGTTGGAATGCGGCGCGACAGCGAAGTGTACAAAGAGATGCAGCAGCGTTTACATAAACTGTGATTCAATGCCGTCCGAGCTCTCAACTCGCACAATCCATCAGAAACCCAGCTGAACGCCCAATCTTTTGTAACCCGATACGGGCGGGTTTAATGATTTTTGCCGATTTGCAAACTTGTCAACTTGATTGTAAATTCGGGTTGACAATTTTCAGGGCGTCCGTCGGGACGCCCTTTTATTGCCTATGCAAACGGATCAATGAACCAGCTGACATCGCAAATTCTCAATCGTCTCCGGTCGTCGGAGGGTTTCCTGTCGGGCGGGGAGCTGTGCCGTGAATTCGGTATGACCCGAAGCGCCGTGTGGAAGCACATTTCACAGCTCCGCAAGAACGGCTACACCATAGAGGCGGTCTCCGGCAGGGGGTACCGGCTGAACGGCAGTCCCGGCCTTCCGGTTTCGGAAGAGGTCGCCCCGCTTCTTACGACAGACAGTTTCGGCAGGAACCTCGTGTTCCACGAAAAGGTGGACTCGACGAACGTACAGGCCAAGAGCCTCGCCCGACAGGGGGCACCCGAAGGGAGTGTTGTCGTCGCGGACTGCCAGACAGGGGGGCGCGGCAGAATGGGAAAGGGATGGGTGTCTCCGCCGGGCACGAATCTTTATTTCTCGGTTATATTGCGGCCTTCGGTACCTCCGGTACGGCTTTCACAGATACCGCTTCTTGCCGCGGCAGCGATTCACCGGGCGGTGAGCTCGATGGTTGAAGGTGCATCGGCAACGATCAAATGGCCCAACGATATCCTGATAAGCGGCCGCAAGGTATGCGGTATTCTCTGTGAGATGGAGACCGAGCCCGACATGACGCATTTCGTGATTGCAGGGATCGGGATCAACGTCAACCTGCGGGACGTTCCGGAAGAAATAGAAAAAATCGCGACGTCCCTTTTTCTTGAATCAGGCCGTGAGCACTCCCGGCCGGTTATCCTCTCTGCCATATTGAACCGTTTCGAGCCGCTTTACAGGGAGTGGCTCGAAGCCGACGACCTTCGTGATTTCCTGCCCTATCTGGAACGTCACGCGTGGCTGAAAGACCGGGAGGTAACCGTTGATAATTATAAAGGCAGCCTTGCAGGACGTGTTCTCGGTATAAGCAGGGTAGGGGAAATGTTGCTTGAAACACAGGATGGGCAGGTGCACAGGATTACATCAGGTGAAGTGCATATTCGAAAGTAAAATGATTTTTTTTGAGAGAAATGAAGAAAAGTGGGATAACCGTACACGAATCGATACGAAAAGCATACAGTGTTCTCGATACCGGTGAGCCGCTTCCGTTCGCGGTAGCGGTCGAGCTTGCGGAACTTGCGGGAGAGGATGTTCCGGACCTTCTGTCTCTGGCAAACAAGGTAAAGAACCGTCATGCAGTCCTGCCGGAAGGCAGTCTGCACAGTTGTTCCATCGTCAACGCCAAGTCAGGCGTCTGTGCCGAAAACTGCCGGTTCTGCGCCCAGTCTCTGCACAACAGTGCCGATGTGGAGCAATACCCGCTGCTCGATCCGGAAAGCATTCTTGCGTCGGCGGGAGAGGTTTACAGTGAAGGAATCAGGCATTTCGGGGTGGTGACCAGCGGCTACGGTTACAGGAAGGTCAATCCGGAATTTCTGAAAATTGTGGATATCATCGACCGGCTGCATCGGAAATATCCTGAGCTGCATGTCTGCGCTTCCCTCGGTGTTCTCGGCGAAAAGCCGGTTCGGATACTCGCGGAGCACAACATCGCGCACTACAATATTAATATACAGGTTGCTCCAGACCGCTACAGCGATCTGATAGCCGACAGTCATCCCCTGCATGACCGCATCGATACCATCCGTCTGCTGCGCAGGCACGGGATATCGGTATGCTGCGGAGGGATACTTGGT
>JAKSDB010000367.1 GCA_022360415.1 Chlorobiales bacterium | reverse complement strand
GAATCGGGAAACACCACGCCCTCGCTCCGGCAGACGACTGTCGCGAAATGTTCGAGGTTAACCTGATGAACGATCCCGGTTCCCGGCGGAACGACGCGGAAATTATCAAATGCCTGCTGTCCCCATTTCAGAAACTCGTACCGTTCCATGTTTCTCTCGAATTCCCTGTCGAGGTTTTTTTCAAGGGCATCAGTACAGCCGTAATAATCAACCTGGACCGAGTGATCGATAACGAGATCGCAGGGAACGAGCGGGTTGATTTTCGCGGGATCGTTTCCGAGTTCCCGGCACGCTTCCCGGAGTGAGGCAAGGTCGACGACAGAAGGAACACCGGTAAAATCCTGCAGAACGACCCTTGCAGGCTTGAAAGGAATCTCCCTGGCGGCACTGTTTTCAGGTCTCCAGCCTGCAACCGCTTCAGCATCATCCTGGCGAATGGAATAATCATCGACATTTCGCAGAACGGCCTCGAGCAGCACCTTGATGGTTTTCGGCAGCCTCGAAACATCTCCGAGACCCCCGGCTTCAAGCGCTTCGAGAGAGTAATAGCGAGTCTCTCCATCCGAAAGGCTGAGCTTCCTGACAGCTCCGAATGGATCATTACGTGTATTCATGACATTCTCTCAAGGTCAAAACTCAAAAGCACTCTTTTCTACCCGGCTATCCAGCCAACTGGCCATCTCGCTATCCAGCTATCCTATCCGTGCTCTGCCGAAGCACCGGGAAACGGCGGCCAGCCCATTCTCTCGCCGCCGACAAGGTGGCCATGAATATGAAAAACGCTTTGCAGGGAATCCGGACCGGTATTGAAAACAAGGCGGTAGCCTGACTTGTCGATCCCTGCTTCACGGGCGACAGTTTTCGCCGCCATCATGACATGGCCCGCAATCACGGTATCCTCTTCACCGGACAGATCGTTCAGCGAAGGAATGTGTTTCAGCGGGATAATCAGCAGGTGCTGAGGGGCAGCCGGGTTGATATCCCTGAATGCAAGGACGTGCTCGTCTCGATAGACAATGTCCGCAGGGATATCTCCTCGGACGATTTTACAGAACAGGCAATCGGGACTGGTATGTGCCATATGAATAGTGATTTCATGCTTGTTGTCTTGCGCGTCAGGGCCTTTGACTAATGTACGCACTTGCTCCCCAAAAAACGAAACCATGGAAACTTCTCCGGGAAGGGCAGACAGCGCCCTTTTTCCCTGTGAGTTAGTTGTTTCATAATCGAACACTCGGGTCACAAAGAGGCAGCCGGGCGTTTGGGTTATATCTCTACAACGTAAAGAAGGTTGCTGTTTAAGTTATTGTTATAGAACGACATAATGATTGCTCCGGCATTTCGGCACGGTAGTTGCCGCAAGAAGGTTGAAACGTCAACGAAACCAAGCCGGAGAGTCATCATGAAACGCACAACACTCACAAGCCTGATCACAGCAGCAACAATCACACTCACCATGCTTTCAGCTGCACCGGCAATGGCGACACGCAGTTTCACACCAGCCGCTACCCTTTCAGAAGCAGAAGCTGTCGCGAAGCAAACATACAGCTTCATAGCTTACAAAAGCGCAGGCAACTACGGGAAAAAAATCGCCAAGGAACAGTGCCTTGAAAGGCTCAATAAAATCAACAAGGAAGTAAGCAGGGTTGAAACGGCATATGGTATCGAACTGCCTCAGGTCAAGGTCCTTTACGTCACCGACAGAAGCAGAGGGTTCTATAACTACACAAGGGATGAAATAGTCTTCTCGACAAAAAGACTCGAACACACGCTTCGCCATGAATTCGGCCACGTTATCGATCGCAGGCTGGAAGTTACCGGCAGGGAATGGAAAAGCCTGGTCAAACTGATGAAAGAGCAGTATGGTTTCAGCCCGAGCAAGTATGCAAACACCAACCTTGAAGAATACTGGGCAGAAGCATTCGCATACTATACCGCCCCTGGTTATGGCACAAGCATAGAAAAGTTCCCGGCTGAACTGGAAAGCTTCATAGCAAAGGTTATGACACAGCTTCAGAGCCCGGCAATGCTGGCTTCAAACTAAACGGCGCAGAAGGCTCTCAACACAGCGACATGACGTTTCTCCGGCAGAGGTCCTGGCATGGTTCCGGGGCCTTTGCTTTTTTTGTGCATGAGGGACATCATAACTAATTATAACCTACTGAAGACGTCCGTTTCGTTTTTGTCAGTGGATGTGCTTTAACATGGTGAAGTAAAACAAGCAAGCACTGGGATACTCACGATATCCCGCTGAAATATTTCATGAACTGCATCCGCTCATAGGCGGCGGGGTTGTCCGCCTTGTCGAAGCTCATCCTGCCGATAAACTCATCGACCGATGAGAAACCGTGCCTTTCCATGTAGGCATGGAGCTCTTCGAGCATCCCGCCGATTGCGGCATACCCTTTCCTGTAGAGCACCGAGACAACCTGACCTGCTTTGGCCCCGGCAAGAAGCTGTTTTATCAATGCTTCTCCGTCATGAATGCCGGTCGATGCGGCGATATCACAGGGAATCCTGGAAGAGAGCATTGCCACCCACCGCAGGGATAGTGCAAGCTCATCGGGGGAACTGAAGATATTTGAGCTTTTCAGCTCAAGGGTGTCTATGTCGATATCGGGAGAATAGAACCTGTTGAACATCACAAGCCCTCTGGCCCCGGTTTCAGCGATTTTTCCCGCCATGTTGGTGAGCCCTGAAAAGTAGTAGCTGATTTTGGCGGCAACGGGAATACTGAGCTGTCTCGATACTTTCTCCAGAATATCGAGGTAGACCTTCTCACGCTTTCCGCTGTCGACACGGGGATCGGAAGGAAGCATGAACAGGTTGAGCTCGAGCGCGTCAGCCCCGGCCCGCTGTATCTGGAAAGCAAACTCCATCCACTCGGACGAAGAAACGCAGTTGATGCTCGCGATCACGGGAATATCGGCCGCGGCCTTGCAGCCGGTGATCAGGTCGAGGTACCGGCGGAGGTCGTTGCCGCGGGTATAGCTGCGTATGTAATCTTCCGCCTGCGCGTAGTAATACAACTGTTCGTTGGTCTGGATCGCGTATCCCGTTTCATGACGGATCTGTTCTTCGAACAGCGATTTCAGTACCACCCCTCCTGCCCCGGCTTCGGCGGCTTTGCTCACGCCCTCTACGGATTCTGTCATACCGGAACTCCCAACGATAACAGGATTTCTCAGTTTCAGTCCCATGTAAGTTGTCGATATATCAGCCATATAATCCTCCGGGAGTCATGTTAAGGTTTATGGGCACCTCTATTAATTTATTCCGCGTCATGATTACTTCGTTGGTCGGTGCTCAAAATCCTCATGTACTCTCTTGTACACTCCGGTATCTCTGGCTCCGTCCGCCTCGTACTCGTGACGCTCATGACAATTAATAAAGGTGCCCTTATTCTGCCAATTGCATTATGACAAGAGACAGAGGTCCAGTTAGTTATAGAGTTTTCGGGCGATCCTCGAAAGGACGCATTGCGGAAAATAGCAACTATTTCGCTTTGAAGTAAGAGATTCTGACATTTCCCTCCTCGCAGGCCGTGTCTCGATAACCCGGTCCAGGGCAGCCTCACTCATTCAGCCGTTACCACAATGAGCGTTTTGTCACCAAAAGACTGCTTTGTCAGATGGAAATACCCTGCACATGTTCAGCGTTTTTTGAGGTACGTGAATCAATAAAACCGATGACAGAGCCGATAACCTTTTGCTTTTCGCTGTCGCAGAACATCTGGTGTTCCGAACGTTCAAACCAGACAACTTCTTTGTCAGCAGCATCTGTCGCAACCCCATGATAAACGATATCCAGGCTGTCCTGCCGTACGGTCTGGTCATGACGGTTGTGAATGATAAGCATCGGGCACCTGATATCGTTAAGGCGGGATTCGGTATAGGAAATCAGATCGAAAAAAGACTTGATGGCATCGGTGGGTGCCCATGTGTAATGGACAGGAATGCCTTTTTTGTTCCGGTCGCTCTCGGCGACATCGAGGTTCCAGCTTTTTATGAATACCTTGAGCAGCGGCACCAAAAAGTGAAAAGGTCTTCCCGGGCCAAACAGGGAAACCAGCCGAAAAGCGGGAGCCGCGAGTACAACCGAATCGAGTTTGCCGCGTTGGTATTTTGCCGCGAGATTGAGCGCTACGAGTGCTCCCATGCTGTGCCCTGCAACGATAATCCTGTCTACCTTTTCGGACAGTTCATGAAAGGCCGTTTCAGCATCCAGCAGCCAATCTCTCCAGGTTACACCGCGCAGCTTCTCCGGGGACGGCCCGCCATGTCCCTTCAGGAGAGGTGCGCTTACAGGGATTTGCAGTTTTTCGAGGAATTCTACAAGCGGATTGACGCTTTCAAGGGTTGCTGTGAAACCATGAATAACAAGAACACCAAACAAATCTCTTTTCATGAACCCCCCGGCTCGTTGGGTGACGACATACTGTTTATAATAAAATCATTCAGCGCTTTATTT
Source organism: Chlorobiales bacterium (assembly GCA_022360415.1). Lineage (GTDB taxonomy): Bacteria > Bacteroidota > Chlorobiia > Chlorobiales > Chlorobiaceae > Prosthecochloris. The sequence goes on along the minus strand of JAKSDB010000367.1, from coordinate 2,866 downwards.
CAAGGATTTCCCTGCCATTCCAGGGCGTCGTCGAATGGCTATTATCAACTGTTTTCGCTACTTTCATATATCAGGCAATGCCTGTGATGCCTGTTGTTCATGAGAAATCAGCACCATGCGACAAACTCTGCCATTTTGTATAGCGCTTGTTTTTCTGCTGAATGCATGTTCGGTTGTGAAAACCACGACCAAAGCCGCATACTCGGTCGGGAAATTCGCAGTTAATACTGTTACCTCTCCTTTTATCCGTGACGAGATCGAGTCAATTGACGGGCTTTCTCCTGAGGAAGCCGTCAGGCAGGGCCGCGTCAAAAATGCTCCGTATGTGGTATACGGCAGGACCTATGTCCCGATGAGCGTCGAGGAATCACGGAATTACAAGGAAACCGGCATTGCTTCATGGTACGGGGATGAAACCCGGAAAAAACCGGGAGGACATATGACCGCCAACGGGGAAAAGTTCGATCCCGACAAGCTGAGTGCCGCCCACAAATACCTTCCACTGCCCATACACGTCAGGGTCACCAGCCATGAAACCAGAAAGTCGATCGTCGTGAGAGTCAATGACCGTGGCCCTTTCGTGCACGGCAGGGTAATAGACCTGAGCGCAGGTGCCGCAAAAAAACTCGGCTTTTATGAAAAAGGCACAGCCAGGGTATCTATTGAAGTTGTTTCCCTGACTGCAGATACAGGCCCATGAAGTAATGAAAAAAAACACCCTGCCCTCTTCCCGAACAAATCCCGGCAAGACATTTTATGAAAAGGTCTATGAGCTTGTTCGCAGGATCCCTGCCGGAAAAGTCACCACGTACGGCATAATCGCTGAAGAGCTGAGCATACGCTCGGCAGCGAGGATGGTTGGATGGGCGCTGAACCATGCGGATCTCGAGACGGTACCGGCGCACAGGGTGGTGAACCGTAACGGTGAGCTTACGGGAAAAGGACACTTTCCCACGCCCGATACCATGCGAAGGATGCTTGAAACGGAAGGGGTATCGTTCAGGCCGGACGGTTCGGTAAACCTTGAACGGCACCTTTTCCGTTTTACCCGTTCCTTATAACGGCTGCGTCATCCATGAACCGCTTCAGGCCCGTGTCGGTCAGCGGATGCTTCACAAGCTGCCCTATGACCTTATAGGGTATGGTTGCGACATCGGCTCCGATCAAAGCCGCCTCTACGACATGCTGAGGATGACGGATACTGGCAACGAGCACTTCCGTCGGAAACCTGTAGTTATCGTAGATGCCGACTATCTGTTCCACAAGAGCCATGCCCTCCGTGCTGATATCATCGAGACGACCCACAAAAGGACTGACATATGCGGCTCCGGCCTTTGCCGCCAGGATGGCCTGCGCGGGTGAAAACACCAGTGTTGCGTTGATCCTGATCCCGCTTCCCGACAAATGACGCATGGCTTTGAGCCCTTCGAGCGTAAGCGGGCATTTTACCACAACATTGTCGTCAATCGATGCAAGATCTTCTCCCTGGGCGATCATTTCGCCGGCTGTAAGCGTCGTGACTTCGGCGCTGACGGGCCCGTCTGCTATCTCGCAGATCCTGGCGATATGGTCTTTGAAATCTTTGTAAGTAAAATTATCCGGGTCCTGAACGATTTTGGCAACAAGGGAAGGGTTGGTCGTTACTCCGTCAAGAACCCCCAGATCTTTGGCGGCTTTGATCTCCTCAAGATCAGCCGTGTCGATAAAAAATTTCATATCCGGCTCCGTTAAGTTTTTCCGCTATCACATACTCGCTGTGGATCAGGATTTTTTTATCCTGCATGCATCGCATCTTCAGCGAGCATGGCGTTGAAGTTTCGTTCACTTCGATTTTTCCAGCCTTTCCGGTGATAAGCGTAGCCTGCCAGCAGGGGAAACGCTATGGTTGCTTCCGCAAAAACCATCTGCTCGAAAACAGTATCGACCTTGCCCCACGAGCTTGCCTCTTTCAGGGTCGAGCCGGACAGGCCGCCGTCACGTTCGTCGGCAACGGTCACCTGGACAGCGTAGGTGTGCATCGATACGTTATCGTAACCAAGTACTTCAGCAGCAACGACAATATCCTGTGTGAAATTTTTCGGCACGCCCCCTCCCAGCATGAAAATACCGGTTTTGTCATTGGCAATCTTGATCCTGGTCAGTTCACGAAAATCCTTTACGGAATCGATCGCCACCTGCGCATCAGGATTCTTCCACTGGTGGTGGACAAGGCCGAACCCGGCAGAACAGTCTGAAAATGCCGGAACGAAAACCGGTACACCTTTTTCAAACGCCCTATAGACAATGGAGTTCTTCTCAAGATTCTTTTCCCCGATATATCTGCCCATCTCGATGATAAATTCCCTCGATGAATATGCCCCGGGTCTCATGGAATTGGCGATGAGGGCCATGGTATCGTCACATATCCTCAGCTCATCCTCGTCGATACAGGTATCGTAAATACGATCGATATGCAGCTCCCTGAGCAGGGCATCGTCCGCAAAAGGGTCGCCTTTGTAATGTTTGAAGCCCAGGGCCTCGAAGAAATCCTGGTCAACGATATTTGCCCCGGTCGAGACAATAACGTCAACCATGTTGTGCTCCAGCATATCGATGATCACCTGCTTGAGGCCTGCGCTGATGAGTGATCCGGCCAGTGTCAGGATAACCGCACAGTCTTCGTCCCTCTGCATCCTGTCCAGAATTGATGCTGCCCTGGCAAGGTTTCGTGCCTGAAACGCGGTATCTGACATTTGCTCGACGAGCGGTATGACATCGAGCGATTTGATATCGATATGCCTGATCGGCTCTTTCAGCAGGTCTTCCTTTTTTATGCCTGAGCGCATTCTTGTCCTCTTTTATGTTGGAAACGCGTACTACTTTTTTT
>JAKSDB010000065.1 GCA_022360415.1 Chlorobiales bacterium | reverse complement strand
GTCGTTACAGGAGCGGCGCTGAAGCCGTCTGAAGGTAAAGAGAGCGACTATTTTTCCATTGCGAGAAACATAGAGCTTTTGGGGGATGTTTACCAGAGGGCGTCGGAAAGCTATGTTGACAGTCTGGATACTGCTGAGTTTATGTATGCCGGTATAGACGGTATGCTCGAGACCCTTGATCAGTACACTGTATTTCTCGATGAACAGGAATCGCGGGATCTTGGAGAGCTTACCAGCGGGCAATATGCAGGAATCGGTGTCAGGATTTCCGAGATTGCCGGGGATGTTTATATCGTCTCGGTTTTCGGGGGAACGCCGGCATCGGATGCCGGACTGCTTGTTGGCGACCGGATTGTAAAGATTGGCAGACATGCTGTCGAGGGTAAAGAGCTTGAGGAGGTGACAACTCTCATAAAGGGGTCTTCGGGAAGCAGGGTTGTTCTTTCTGTTGAAAGATACGGGCAGAAAGGGCTGAAACGGTATACGTTGACCCGTCAGGAAGTAAGGGTGAACAGCGTTCGTTTTGCAGGGCTTTTTGGTTCTGTCGGTTATTTGGAGATGAGCTCGTTCGGTAACAGGAGCGCAGATGAGCTTGGAAAAGCTGTCAACGAGCTGCGAGCCGCCGCAAAGATCAGGAACATTCCAATGAATGCGGCGATTCTTGATCTGCGCAATAATCCTGGCGGTCTGCTGGATGTTGCCGTCGACGTGACAGGGCTCTTTGTCGAGAAAGGGAGCCGGGTCGTCTCGACGATGGGGCGTGAACCTGAAAGCGAAATCCTCTATAAGACAAAAAGAGAACCTACCGTCGAAAAAATGCCTCTTGCCGTGCTGATAAACGGCAACAGCGCATCGGCATCGGAGATTGTCGCAGGTGCAATTCAGGAGCTTGACAGGGGGGTGGTTATCGGGGAACGTTCCTTCGGAAAAGGGTTCGTACAATCTGTTATCAGCCTCCCCTACGATTGCACCTTGAAAATGACAACCGCTAAGTATTACACTCCGTCAGGACGCCTTATCCAGAAACCCTATGACTGGACAGAAGGGAGCCGCCATGTTCTCATGCAGAAGGATGCCGGTGAGGACCGGACGGTTTATTATACCCGAAACAAACGCAAGGTATACGGCGGCGGGGGGATTCTGCCGGATATCCAGCTTGAGACTCCTGAGCCGGGGGGGTACGAAGCATACCTCCGCAAGGAAGGATTGCTGTTCCGCTATGCCAACAGGTACAGGGCATCAAACGATAGCCTTCCGGCATCCGGGATAGACAGAAAGACACTGATGCAGGATTTCGAAAGCTTTGTTAAAAGCGAAGGATTCGTCTACAAAACCGAACCGGAGGTTCTGCTGGAGGAAGTGAAAAAATCTCTTGAAGAATCTCAGGAAAAGACTTCCGAGAAAGCAGCTGCGCTGATTGCATCCCTGGAAAGCGAGATGAAGCGCCTTGCAATCAGGAAAATCTCAAACGAATCGGAAACGATTGCTCTGGCTCTTGAACATGAGATCATGCGCCATTTTGACGAAGACGCTGCCCGAAGAAGCCTTATTGAAGGCGATCCTGTTGTTAAAAAGGCGATTGCTGTTCTGGAAGACCCTGAAACATACCGGAAGATTCTAAGCCCTTAGAGCAGAAACGAGCGGTTTGCAGGCTCTTGTTTCAGCATGCTTTATCTGACGGTGAATCCCCAGAATAATCATCAGGTTGCTGATGGTAAGCAGACTTTCGGCGCTTCCGTGCAGGAGATCGTCGTGAGTTAGTGTCGGAAACGCGCGAACCTCTGTCGAAAGGTACATGAAGAATACCGTAACGCCGATGAACACCAGCACAAACCAGAAACCGGCGACTGTCAGCCCCGATAAGAGGTCGGGGTCCCTTTTTTTAATCTTTACAAGGATCACCAGAAAGCTGAGATATACCACGCTGGAGATCTGAAGAATAAGGTCGAAAACATCTTCTCCCATATAGGACTGTGGCCTGCCTGAAACAAGAAAAAGCCCTGCAGCCGCGATGATGCCTCCCCTGTTACGGCTTTTTGTGGCTTTAAGAATCCCGAGCGAAGCGTAAAGCAGGGCAAGGCTTCCGAAAAGGTTGACGGTTTCCGAAAGATCAAGCAATACGGGGACGGCGTCACCGCTTATATGGTAAGCCAGCACGAACCAGCTCCCGACCCAGTGGGGAATCATAAAGAGTCCCAGTCGCCGGACATCCGTGCGGCCGATCATGTTACCGTAGCGGAACATCAGGAAAGAGGCGATGCCCCATTCGAGAGAAGAGGATATATGAATAAGCCAGTTCGGAAGTGACAGGAGCATTTAGGATCCTTTTACCAGATGGTAGATGTTTTTCATGAAAATCTTCATCTGTACGCTCCAGGGCGCCGGCACCATTTGCTTGTACAGGTAAGAGTCAAAGGTGATCCGCTGTACGTCGGTATCCTCGCAGATCGCCACAAAGCTTTCTCTGAGCCGGTCGCTTTTATAATAGACCGACTGGAGCGTCTGCAGTCCGAAAAAGATTGGGGCATACAGTTTCCTGAACGTTTTCTCATAGGTTTTCAGCGGGAGGTTGTTCCGAATCCGTTCGATCATGGCCTGAGCCCCAAGCTTCCCTGAGCGCATTGCGAAGAAGATGCCTTCGCCGTTTGCCGGGGTGACAAGACCCGCCGCGTCCCCTATCAGTATGGCTTTTTCCTGGCTGAACGATTTTCTTGGTTTCATGGGAATCTTTGCCGCTTCATCGAGGTAGGGTTTTTCAGCAACGCCGAGCTTTTCGACAAAACGATTTTGCAACTTTTTGAGATTGTGTTTGCGAAACTCCGTTCCGGTTCCGATAGCGATATGGTCGGTTTTCGGGAAAATCCAGCCGTAAAAGTCAGGGGACACCTCTCCGTCAAACCAGATTTCAACAAGCTCCTCGTACGGTTTCAGCGTGTCGCAGTAGTGAAACCGCTGCTGCATGGCGATCACCTGCAGTTCGTTTGCGGGGAAACCGAGTTCCACGGCGGTTTTTGAGTTGGCGCCGTCGGCTCCGATGACGTAGGACGCCTCAACAGGAGGCAGGTCTCTGGAGAGGAGAATGGTATACCCGTTACCGTTTTGCCGGATCTCCTTCACGAGCGCCTCGATGACTTCCGTTCCGTGGCGGCCTGCCATGTCGCGCAGGTAACTGTCGAAGCGTTCCCGGCGTACCATGCCGACATAGCCGTTAGGCATTTCCATCGAGATCATCCTTCCTTTTGGAGATCGGACGCTCATCTTCGACAGCTTTTTTTCCACCAGAGTGTCAGGTATGCTGAACTCCTCTATCAGCCCGAGGGGAATTGCTCCACCGCAGGGCTTGACGTTCCCGAGGTTCCGTTCGATCAGAACGGTGGCTATACCTTCCTTTGCAAGTTCTGCGGCGGCAACGGCCCCGGAAGGCCCGCCGCCTATGACAGCGACATCGTAACGCATGGTTCAGAAAGTTGTTTAAGCAAGTTTCTCACCAAGAAAAGCCTTTACCCTGGATATATCCAGCCTTTCCTGCTGTGCCGAGTTGCGGTACCGCACCGTTACGGTGTTGTCTTCAAGGGTATCATGATCAACCGTGAAGCAGAAAGGCGTTCCGATTTCATCCTGCCTGCGATAGCGTTTTCCGATTGAACCGGCGTCGTCATACTGTACAAGGAAATCTTCAGCAAGTTCGGCGCGAAGCTGTGCCGCTTTTTCGCCCATTTCGCCTTTTTTCATCAGGGGAAGGACGGCGGCTTTGACGGGTGCGATTTTTGTCGAAAACTTCATCATGACCCTCTGTTCGCCATCGACAACGTCCTCGGTATAGGCGTCGCACAGGAGTGCGAGGAAAAGCCGGTCACATCCGGCAGATGTTTCGACGACATAGGGAATGTAGCGTTCATTGGTTGCCTGATCGATATATTCCATGTTTTTGCCCGAGAACTCCTGGTGCTGTTTCAGGTCGAAATCGGTTCGGGAATGAATCCCTTCGATTTCCTCGATGCCGAAGGGGAACTCGAACTTGATGTCGTAAGCAAGGTCGGCATAGTGGGCAAGCTTGTCGTGCTTGTACCAGTGCAGCTTTTCCCTCTCCATGCCCAGCCTCTCGACGTACCAGTTGAAACGTTTCTCACGCCATGTTTCGAAAGATTCTTCCTGGGTTCCGGGCTGGATGAAATACTGCATTTCCATCTGCTCGAACTCGACCATGCGGAAAATGAAGTTCCCCTTGACGATCTCGTTACGGAACGCCTTGCCGATCTGTGCTATGCCGAAGGGTACCTTCATGCGGTTGGATTCGCGAACATTATGGAAGTTGACGAAGATTCCCTGGGCGGTTTCAGGTCTCAGGTAAACGATGCCTGAAGAATCGGCCAGCGCGCCCATGTTGCACTGGAACATGAGATTGAACTGCCGGACTTCTGTCCAGTCCGACGAGCCTGTATCCGGCGCCTTGATCTCCTCAGCGACGATGATATCGTAAAACGCCCTGTTCGGATCTTCTGTTTCAGAGGCTCGTTCATAGTAGGTGCTTACCCTGTGAGCATCTTCTTCCCTGCCGTCGCGGCGCAGCTTTTCGATATGGTTCTCGATCAGGTGGTCCGCCCGGTAACGCCGTTTCGTTGTTTTGTCGTCGATCATGGGGTCATTGAAGCTCGCCACATGGCCCGAGGCCTCCCATACCGTCGGATTCATCATGATCGCAGCGTCGATGCCGACGATGTTCCGGTGCTGTCTGGTCATCGAGTACCACCAGAGGTCCTTGATATTCTTCTTCATCTCGCTGCCGAGCGGGCCGTAGTCGAAGCAGGAAGAAAGTCCTCCGTAGATCTCCGATGACGGGTAGATGAAACCTCTCCGCTTTGCAAGCGAGACCAGTTTATTCATCACTTTTTCGGGCGACTGGGCCGTGCTCTGCACCCTGCCTGTATCCTGATTGCTCATAGTTCTTTGAACCGTAGTGTTATAATCCTGTTTCTTCAGACTTCCTGTAAAGCGTTCGGAAGTGCCCGGAATTTATTAACGCCTCTGTATCCCGACGTTGCAGGGAATAATGGCGATTTTCGCCGTACACCTATGCGGATAAAACAATGAATATAACAAACCAAGGAGATTATCGGAGGAAGGTTGTGAAGGGGAGCTGTATTATGACCATTTTTGTGCCAGTCTCTATGCGACACGTCGAGCCTCGCTTAGAATTCTGTCTTTGAGCGCGGGATGGAGTGCATCAGGTGTTACCAGATCTACCCCGGTGCTAAGCAGGTCGCTCAAAGTGTTTTTTAACTGGACAAATTCGAACAAACCAATTTCAGCGCCCGGCTCAAATTCCACGAGGATGTCCGCATCGCTTTCCGGGCCGGCATCCTTCCGCACGACGGAGCCGAATACCGCAACAGATCTGACGAAAAATTTTTGCAGCAATTCCTGGTTAGCCTGAATTATTTCAGTGATTTGGTCTTTGTCGATCATTGCCTGTCTCTCTGTGCTGATCGTTTAGCTTGAGTTTCTTGGCTGTTTTCAAATGGCCTTTCGATTTTCTTCAAGATAAGGAATAGTCAATAATCACCAATTGCAGCTCTGGCAACCGGTGCCCTGCGAACTTCACCTTGTAATGGCAGGCCGTCACCAGAGTGCCGGAGCGGTTTCCCGGACGATGACC
>JAKSDB010000226.1 GCA_022360415.1 Chlorobiales bacterium | reverse complement strand
ACAAGCTCCGGTACGAGCTTCTGCAGAAAGGTATTTCCGAAGAGATTGTCGATGAAGTTCTTGGCAATTACGATAGTTCGGCGCACTGCCTCGAGGCCGCAATGAAGAAACTGCCGTTTCTCAAGGGAGAAGAACCTTACAGGAAACGCAAACTGCATACGTTTCTGATGAACCGGGGGTTTGACAATCAGACAATACGGAATACCCTCGATCAAATCTTCCACTCCTGAGAACCAAAAGCCGGTTGGCAGTTGGCAAGCACCTCTTCTCCCCTGCATTCAGGATTCCAGCTTTCCGCTTTTGCCTTTTGACTTGCCTCTATCCCTCACCACCCTGATCAACAAGCGTCCCGACAGGCTTTCCCTCCAGCAGCCTGCCCAGATTGCCTTCAGCATTCATATTCATGACAACAATAGGAAGAAGATTTTCCCTGCAAAGAGTAATAGCCGTCAGATCCATAACCCTGAGATTTTTTGTCAGGACATCGATATATGAAATGTTCCGGTTCATTTCTGCTGCCGAATTCTTCTAAGGATCAGAGCTGTATACACCGTCAACACGGGTTCCCTTGACAATGACATCGGCCTCGATCTCCACGGCACGAAGTGAGGCTGCCGTATCGGTCGTAAAATACGGATTGCCCGTACCGGCACCGAAAATAACCACCCTTCCTTTTTCGAGGTGACGAATCGCACGCCTGCGAATAAAAGGCTCCGCAACCTGTTCCATTTTTATTGCGCTCATGAGCCGTGTAAAAACCCCTTTTCTCTCAAGCGCGTCCTGAAAGGCAAGAGAGTTGATAACGGTCGCAAGCATGCCCATGTGATCGGCCTGGACACGGTCCATATCTGCCGCGGCAGAGGACAAGCCGCGAAAAATGTTGCCACCGCCGATTACCAGTGCAATTTCAGCACCGAGATCAAGTGCTTTTTTCACCTCTTCCGCATAGCGGTCCACCATGCAGGCATCGATTCCGTAACCCTCGCCGCCGGCCAGGGACTCACCGCTTAACTTAAGCAGAATACGCTTGTAGTGTAACATGAGTGCATCTCCGGGATATTTTCCGCCCAAAAAAAAGCCTCGCATAAAACGAGGCTTTTCTGTTTACTCACCCAACTGATATCTGATGAAACTGTTTACCGTTACCTGCATATCGTGCTGCTTTGTAAAGCCTTTCAGCACGTCCTGAACTTTGGCGTTGCTGTCCTTGATAAAGGACTGCTCGAGCAGCACCACCTCCTGGTAGTACTTCTCCAGACGCCCCGTCACGATCTTGTCGACAAACTGTTCCGGCTTGCCCTGGCTCAATGCCTGCTGGCGATAAATTTCTTTCTCTTTTTCAATATACTCGGCAGGAACGCTCGAACGCTCAACAACGATTGGTGAAGCCGCAGCGACCTGCATGGCAATATCTTTCGCAAAAACAATCGATTCAGGAGTGCTTTCCCCGTTCATTTCAACCATGGAGCCGAGTTTTGAGCCTGGATGCACATAACCTGCTACAAGTCCCTCGTCCGTTTTGACATACACCAGGCGTTTGAGCTCGATTTTCTCGCCGAGTTTGCCTGTCATGGCCTTGATTGCATCCTCAACAGACTCGTTACCGTAAGCATCACCGAGTGAAACACCCATCATGTTTTCAGCCGAATCGATGCCTTCCTCAAGTGCTTTCCGGGCAATTTCATCAGCGAAACCGGTAAAATCATCCCCTCTTGCCACGAAGTCGGTCTCGCAATTCAGTTCGAGAATAACCCCGGCATTTGCTGCACCATTGATTTTGACAACAATAACGCCTTCCCTTGCCTCGCGCTCGGCACGTTTTGCGGCAAGCGCCGCTCCCTTTTTACGAAGATACTCCACGGCTTTCTGCATATCACCTCCGGTTTCATCCAGAGCCTTTTTGCAGTCCATCATCCCGACACCCGTTTTATCCCGCAGCTCTTTAACCGTTTTTGCAGATATCTGGCTCATTATACTTCTTGTATGGTTTTTTGTGGTAAAAGCATTTGTTAATCCTCGGCACTCTTTTCCTGTTCCTGACCATCTTCTTCACCTTCCTCTTCCGCAGCTTCTTCAGCTTCAGCCATTGCAGCCTCTTCGGCAGACTGCTGACGGGCAATGGCAATGGCATCTGCAACACTTTTTACCATCAGCTCAATGGAGCGGATGGCATCGTCGTTTGCGGGGACGACGAAATCGACCTCATCCGGATCGCAGTTGGTATCCACAAGAGCGAAAATCGGTATACCCAGCGACCGTGCCTCTTTTATCGCGATGTGCTCCTTTTTGATGTCAACAACAAAAAGTGCGGCCGGCAACCTGGTCATCTCGGCTATACCACCAAGTATTCTCACGAGTTTTTCTTTCTCGCGCATCAGCATCAGGCGCTCTTTCTTGGTAATCATATCGAATGTACCGTCGGTCTCCATCCTGTCGATTGCGTTCATCCTGCGAATGCTCTGGCGAATTGTCGAGAAATTTGT
>JAKSDB010000088.1 GCA_022360415.1 Chlorobiales bacterium | reverse complement strand
GATTTTGACTTTTGTGCGATTGCCTATCTGCAGCCTTCTTTTTCTCCGCTTGCCTAGCAGGGAATAGGTAGACTCGTCGTACTCGTAGTAATCATCCGTAAGGTTTTTCATATGCACAAGACCTTCGATCGCAAACTCTTCAAGGCGCACATAGATACCGAACTCGGTCGCTCCCGATATGATTCCGGAATATACCTTACCGACATGCGACGCCATGTACTCGACCTGTTTCAGCTTTACAGACTCCCGCTCGGCTTCCACGGCGCTTTTTTCACGCTCGTTGGCAATCTGGCAAACCTGCTCGATCTTCGAGGAAATATCAGTCAGCCTTTTTGCGGTGACTTTCTTTCTCCTCTTGCGAAAATCTTCATATTCAAAAAGCAGTCGATGAACCACAAGATCGGGATAGCGCCTGATAGGTGAAGTAAAGTGCGTATAATGTTCAAATCCGAGGCCGAAATGCCCTTCATTGGCACTGGTGTACTGGGCCTTTGCCATTGAGCGTAAGACAAGTTCATTGACAAGAAACTCTACATTGGTGCCGTGAACCTGTTTCAGCAGATCACGGAGAGCTCGTGCGCTGACTTTGGGCGTCCCGCCCTTTCCTTTACCGTCAAGCTGAAGATTGTAGCCGATCTTGCGGACAAAATTGGCAAGAATACCCACTTTTTCCTCCTGAGGAGAACCATGCACCCTGTAGATGGACGGATGACCGGGCTTGTTTTTCAATGCGAATTTCGAGCTGATATACTCTGCGACCTTTCGATTGGCAAGCAGCATGAATTCCTCGATAAGACGATGACTGCCAAGCCGTTCTTTCTTCACCAGTTCAACCGGTTCGCCTTTACTGCCGAGCTTGAAACGAACCTCTTCTGTTTCGAACTCGAGACCTCCCTCACCAAGCCTTTTCTCCCGAAGGTTTTTACTTATTGCATCGAGAAGGCTCAGCTCCTTGTAATACTTCCCTTTACCGTTGTTGAGCACTTCCTGCACATCTTCATATGTAAACCGGCGTTTGGAGTTGATTACGGTTTTTGCGAATTCGTGCTGCATAACCTCTCCGTTTGCTTTCATTTTGAAGAAAACGGAAAAAGCCATGCGATCGACGTTCGGATTAAGGCTGCATACCTGTTCGGAAAGTCTCGACGGGAGCATCGGAATAACGCGGTCAACAAGATACACCGAAGTCGCCCTTTTCAAGGCTTCCCTGTCGAGAGGAGAGTCCTCCTCGACATAATGCGATACATCGGCTATATGGACGCCCACTTTGTATGTGCCTTTTGACAATGGTTCTACAGAAAGCGCATCGTCAAAATCCTTCGCGTCGACCGGGTCGATGGTAAATACAGTTTTATCGCGAATATCCACACGGCCTTCCATATCCGATTCCGAAATTTCTTCGCCGACCGACTCGACATACCTGAGCAGTTCCTCATCAAAGGTTTCATCGATCCCCCTGCTCCTTGCAATTGCACTGACCTCGACTTCCGAAGCCCCTGCGTCACCAAGAACCTCGAGAACAACAGCGCAAATATCTCCGTTCTTCTGAAAATCGAGGTTACCGACAACTACCTTCTGACCACCGGCAGCTCCGGCGGAATCCTTGATCCTGACATTGATTTGAGGAAGAATCTTTTTAAGATCGGGAACCAGAAGGAACTTGCGGTTTTTGCGGACAAGAGTACCAACGATCGTGTGCAGCGTGCGGACGATAACCTTTGTAACAAGACCTTCACAACGCTGGTGCGGTGTTTCCTGAGATTGATAGGTCTTGGGGACTTTGGTAACCAGAACCTCGACTTCGTCACCGTGAATCGCGCCGCCAAGAGATTCCGCCTTGATAAAAATATCATCGTCGTAACCCTCGACCGCTACAAAACCGTAACCGTTGGGGTGCGTGGTTATGATCCCGGTGTAAAGTTGGTCTACCTTGTAATGCTGTTTATCGGGGCAGGGAAATTGTCTGGTCTGAACAAGGACGTCTTCATAGGTCGGAAGTTCCTGGCCTGCAAGACCGTAACAGCGTTTTGAATCCTTGTCGAGAACGCCCTCTTCCTGTAACTTGTGCAATACATACCAGAACCCCGGCAGATGTATCGATTCTTCGTAACCAAGTGTT
>JAKSDB010000286.1 GCA_022360415.1 Chlorobiales bacterium | reverse complement strand
GTTCCCCCGCCCCTTCCGTCGAGGATGATGTAATCGACTCCGACTTCAAGAGCAAAGTCGATATCTTTTTCGATGTGCTGTGCCGACATTTTAAACCCGACCGGTATTCCCCCGGTTGCTTCGCGGACTTCTTCGGCTACCCTGGAGAAGTCTTCGGGAGTAACGAGCCGGCGGAACCGTGACGGGGATACGGCGTCGGTGTTCGATGCAACGCCTCTGACCTCTGCAATCTCGTTGCCGACCTTGTCGGCGGGCAGCATTCCTCCGGCGCCGGTTTTTGCCGCCTGTCCTGCCTTGAAATGAAATGCCTGACATCGGGTGACCTGCTCGATGTTCCAGCCGAATTCTGCCGGGGCAAGCTCGTAAAAGTATCGGGAGTTTTCTTCGCGCTCGGCTTCGAGCATGCCTCCTTCGCCTGAGCATATACCGGTACCCGCCAGCTCGGCCCCTTTGGACAGTGCTATTTTGGTTTCCCTGCCGAGTGCTCCGAAGCTCATGTCACTGACGATGATCGGTATCGTGAGTTCAAGGGGTTTTTTCGCATCCGGGCCGACGACAAGGCCTGTGTCGACTGCTGCCTCATCGAGCAGAGGTTGTTTTGCAAGCTGCGCGGTCAGTACCTGGATATCTTCCCATTGCGGCAGTTCGGTAAGAGGCACCCCCATCGCCGAAACCGGCCCATGGGGACTGAATGCCTTGGGGTCTGTGGCTGCAAGGGAGTGTATATAGTGGTTGTAGGGTTCTTCAGGGCCTCCTTTTATGTCTGCGTACAGTCCCTGATAGGTATCCCGGTTCCATGGCTGGGGATTTTCACGTGCCCAGCGGATAATTTCCGTTTCATCGACATAGACAGCGTCCGCTTTCAGGTCGATCCAGGCTGAGAATCTATGCAGGGCTTCGTCATTGTTATATTCGCTGACACCGGTATCGTACCTGTAATCCCATCCGTGCACACCGCACAGCAGGTTTTTGCCGCTGACATGACCGTCAGCCATGAGCGCACCACGGTGGGGGCATCTTCCATAGAGTACGGAAACATCACCGCCATAACGGATTACCACAAGATCTACCTCTGCAACGAGCGCGTAGCGCGGCTTTTTTTCCTCCAGCTCGCTCCACGTTGCAACTTTAACTTTTTTTGTTTTAACATTGTTATACATGAGCAGAAAAGAAGATGTTTCGTTATGTTTTTAAAGATAATCATTAAGCGCTGATAACAATATGCAGTTTGATCCAAATAAATTTACCGTCAAGGCACAGGAGGCCCTGCAGTCGGCAGCCACGCTCGCGGGAAGCCG
>JAKSDB010000293.1 GCA_022360415.1 Chlorobiales bacterium | reverse complement strand
TTTTTTCAATTGTGCGATTGAATCATCCGTGAGCTCGGGTTTTCCGTCAGATCCAATCTTGTAGGGGAGTCCCCGTAACGGAGCAACATCAAAAGGAAGCTGTTCCATGTCTTTGGCAAAAAGTACAATGGTGCTATGCGGGCGCACAGCATGTCGAATCCCGAGTTCGTAGAAGACGTTTGCATTGGCAGTGGTAAGATCGCAAACGGCATAAGGGCATAAAATCAAGCGCTCGAACATCGGTTTGTGGATAATGCCGCCACTCATTTCTTCATCGGCCCGAAGCGGATCAAGATCGGCTTGTTCTATGGCTGGTTTAATGAGGTCTTCATAAACAGCATCGAAATTAATCGTAAGGCCTGAACTGGAAGGTTTTCGCCCGAAAGGCATCAGAACAAAACAAAGCGGATTAGGCATAAGAGTTATTTATCTTGCAAAAAAATAGTATCGATTTCAGATGCAGCGGAATTATACCGGAATCCCATGAGATCGGCTACTTTTTTTGCCTGTTGGAAGGTGGATTCACGTTCTCTCGGGCTTGGGCCTTCAGCCAGATACCTTCTGTACAAGTCCATAGATTTTTCCAGGTCATTCAGCATCAGCCAGGCTTCGGCTTCTGTTGCATATCTCCATTTATCCTGCGGAGCTTTTTCGCAGTACCCAAGTACCCGTTTGGCCATCGTTGAAGCTCTTTTTTTCGCATCGGTACGATTCGGTGCATAGGCAAGGTCCATAAAAGCAACGTTGATCCCGTGATAGTATGCCTGTTCATAGTCAAGGCTTTTCAGAGATTTTTCCAGAGCCGCTGCATAGACTTCACGTGCTCTTATGGCATCCTGCCTTCGCCGTTCAACCAGCCAGCGTCGTTTCAGTCGGCCGGCAAGGACGCCCATTGCATCTGTAGTGGAAGGTTTCCTTTTTTGAAGAACAGCGAATGCATCATGTGACCTGCCTACGCTTTCATAAGCCAGGGCGAGCTGTACAAGAGCATCTTCATCGAGTTCTTCTGCATGCGGCTCAAGAATATTGATTGCTTTATGAAACTCTTTTGACTCCACAGCAACCGCGGCACTGTTCCATTCGCCCAATATTCCGCTGCTATGACAAATGCCATTCACCACAAGCTCCACACTCAGATTGTTTTTGTCTTGAGGTGTTACAATTTGCAGATGATTTCCCGGTACAACGGCAAGCTTTGCATCGGGAAAACCGTTTTTAAAGGGCTGAAGTGACGATTTTGCCGGCACGAATTGGTCTCTGTCCCCGGCAATGCTCCACAAATGAAAGGTAATCCGTTTGCCCAGAGCTGTGCTGAAGTTCTGCCGCCAACGGCTTCGGAGATCTTTGATAAAATCACTGTTTTTTGAGAGGTTTCGAATTTGAGGCTTCAAAAACCTGAAAAGTGAAGCTTTTCGTAACCCTGCACTGGGCGTGCCGAACATGAACAAATGGCTCGTCTTGTCTCTCAACGCCTCAAAATCCACCAAAGCACGTTGAACGACAAGGCCTCCCATACTGTGGGCAATTATCGCAATACTGTTATACCGAGAAAAAATACCGTAAGTACAGACATTGTCAAGGTAGCGGGCAAGCAATGGAATATCAGGGTCAGCCTCCCATATCCCCATGATATCGATCTGCAGTTTCGAAGAATAAGCAAGACTGTAGATATCCCACGATTTCAGGTTTCTGTTTTTCTCGAGGAATTCCGGAAATCTACCCCATGTTTCATCGGCATTGCCATTGAACCCGTGAATAAAAACAATTGCCGCATCCTGATGCTGGTCGCGGTGAGTTATGATGTTAGGAGTGTTTTGAGGCGTCATGGTTCCGTTTTGTTAGTCTGTTGACTTTAATTTGACCTCCAGGGACTACTCCATGACCAGGGGAAGAGGACGGAAATATTTTATTATCGAATCCCCATTTGTTAAGGTGCTTTCGAATGATGTCAGCAATCTTTTTGTCGTCATGACGATGACTGAGGAATATCTCGTAGCTATTGTTTTTGCTCATGGCACTCTCCTGTTTTGTTGTCTCCTTTTCGGATTTTTGCTGAGTGCTGATTGGAACAAATGCAAAGAGGATTTTGCAATAGAAAGAGTCTGAAAGTAATAATAGTGAAAAATCGCGTTCTGCGAAAGTTGTTAATATGCCTTGCTATAAAGAGGCATAATATGCAACAAAGCTTAAAGTGTTAAGGGTGGTCAGATGTTGGTTTGCCTGCTATTTCTTCCAGAACGACGGGTAGAACATCATCATGACGGTGAACATTTCCAGGCGCCCGGTAAGCATGTTGAAGGAGAGAAACCATTTGCCTGCGGATGATATATGGGAATAGCTGTGTGCAGGGCCAATCTCTCCGAACCCCGGGCCGATATTAAAGATGGCGGAAATAACCGCGCTCATGGAACTGAAGAAATCCATGTCGTCAATCAGGGTCATGATCGCACTGCCGACAAGTATCATGAAGATGTTAAGAATAAAGTAACTGACGGCAAGCGTTATGACGGAAGAGGCTACATTTTTCTGGTTGATCTTGATCGGCACTACGGCTAAAGGCTGCAGAAATTTTTTGCCATTGGCGTAGAGGTACTTGCAGATGATTTCGTAGTGTACCACTTTTATGCCGCTGGTGGTCGAGCCCGCGCACGCGCCGATGAAGCAGGCGATCATGAGAAGCATCAGGGCGGACTGAGGCCAAAGCTCATAATCTGCTGTGGTAAACCCGGTGGTTGTCAGAATCGAGACAACCTGGAAGAACGCGTAACGGATGGAGTCAAAAGGGCCGCTGTAGCTTCCGGAAAACCAGAGTATGAGCGTGGTCAGCATGCCGATAAACAGAACAAACCCGATGTACCAGCGTATTTCCGTGTTTTCGCGTACCGGTTCCCAGTCCCTTTTCATGATCTGGTAATGCATCATGAATGTCATGCCTCCGAGAAACATGAAAATAATGGTTATCCAGTCGATCCATGCGCTGTTGTAATAACCGATGCTGCTGTTTTTGATCGAGTAACCCGCTGTGGCAACAGTTCCGAAGGAATGGCACAGCGAGTCGAACAATGGCATTCCTGCTGTCATGAGCAGGAGTGACTGGATGAGAACCAGAGCCAGGTAAATTCCCCAGAGCCACACAGCGGTCTGCTTGACACGGGGGAGAATTTTTTCGCCGGTGATGGCCTGTCCGGGGTCGGCTTCAGCCTTGTAAAGCTGCATTCCTCCGATACCAAGAAGCGGTA
>JAKSDB010000409.1 GCA_022360415.1 Chlorobiales bacterium | reverse complement strand
TTTACTGCCGGTTCTTCCCGCTTTCGGCTGTGAAACCGTTCGTCCGGTTATCATGGGTACAACTCCGGTAACGCCAAGCTCGGTTGCTTTTTCAAGGAAAAAATCAAACCTCTGCGATGATTTCAGAAGCGACATGGCAACGGTGACTCTTGTTTGTTCCGGCACCACACTTTTCGCCCTGGTAATAGCCGCAGTCAAAGCTCCTCTGCCTATCTCCATTATTGCGGCCTCTACCGAAAGCCCTTCCCCGTCGGTCAGATGAATCACCTCTCCTTTCCTCTTTCTGAGCACCTTTACCATATGAAAAAACTCATCGCCTTCAATTGAAAGAGTTTTTTTTTCAAGGTCGATACGGTGCGGCGGTGTAAAGAAAAGGTCCATTTCCAGGCTTAATCGTTTCAAGCGGCAAGAGCTATGGTTGCAAAAGATACATTCACGGCTCCCGCAGATTTGAGGGCCTGCATGACTGCGACTGCGGTCGAACCGGTCGTAAGCACATCGTCAACGAGCAGAATATTTTCAGGCACAGACGTACCGGAGGATCCAAAAGCGTCTTTCACGTTACCCTGCCTCTCCCGTGGCGACAACCCGGCCTGTGAGCGGGTATATTTTTTACGCATGACAAGATCACAGCGAACATCTTTACAAAGGGCTGCTGCCAGAGAACTTGCGATAATTTCGGACTGATTGTAGGTTCGCTCTATTTCTTTCAGCTTGTGGAGCGGAACCGGCACGATACAGTCGATCCGTTCAGCAGATGGTGAACCGCAGATCATCCCGCCAAGCAGTTTTCCGAGCATGTTCCCAAGCCGGTGCTCTCCTCCATACTTCATCGCATGAATGACCGTCTGAAGGCGGTCGTTTTTATGGAATCTGTAGAGCGCCCAGGCTTTTTGGGGCCATTCCATTTCCGGGCAGGTATGCCTGAACACCTCTTTTACCGCGAAGTCTGCGGCATCAGCATCAGTAAACCTGTCGAACGAAGTAACGCATTTGTTGCAGATTTCATGCTCCCCGTCGGCAAGAAGCGCATGGCATCCGGAACAGACGCAGGGATAGATGAGATGGAGTATTTTGTCGAGCATGGCACCTGCCTTTCTCATTCTATCAGGGCAAAACAAAGTGCTGCGGCACCAAACACGCCGGCCCTGTTGCCAAGCGAGGCAGGAACGATATCCATTCCTTCATGCATTGAGGGGAGTGTCGATGCCTTCATCTGTTCGAATGCCGGAGAAAATATCAGCTCTCCTACAGCTGAAATACCTCCTCCGATAACAAATTTACGAATATCCATCAGAGAGACAACACCGGCAAGCCCTACCCCAAGAACCGCCCCCACTTTGTTCCAGGTTTCGATAGCGAGGGGATCCCCATGTTTTGCGGCTTTCTCAAGAGTCCTTGGAGAAAGATCGCATAACTGCCTGCCGTGAAACTCTTCAGAACTCGCCTGAAGCGCTTTTGCCCTGTATATTTCCAATCCCAGGGTGACGATGCTTTTTTTTCCTATCAGGCTCTCAACCGTTCCTCTCACACCGGCATGAACACTTTTTCCCCTGTAATCAACTGTCATGTAACCGATCTCACCCGCCGTACCGCAACTGCCCCTGTACAACCTCCTGTTGAGAATGATTCCGCCGCCGACCCCCGTCCCCAGGGTAATCATCATGAAATCATCGAACTCCCTTCCCGCCCCGAAAACAGCCTCGCCACAAGCGGCAATGTTCGCGTCGTTTTCGAGAATAAGGGAACAGTGCAAAGAGTAGTCGTCGGCAAGAACCCTTTGCAACCGGCTCTTCAGAGGATATTGCTCCCATCCCGGCAGATTCGGCGGATAGCTGAGAATACCTCTCCTGCTATCGACAGCCCCGGGCGCGCCAAGCCCGATTCCCGCGAAAAGCTTTTCACCCAAACGATCCCTGAAACGGTCGTACATCGCAAAGCCAAGAGAAGCGATATGCCCGATAATACCTTCCGGCCCGGCATCGGCATGTGTCGGGTGCCGCTCATGGTCCAGCACGCCGCCTTTCTCGTCAATTACGGCAACCTTGACGGCTGTTCCTCCCAAATCCACCCCAAGCGCCCAACGTGACATGTTTTTCCTGGTTGATCAGGATTTAAACGGCCTGATATATTTCCTTCTTGCCGAGCTTGTATCAAAAAAGCGCAGTATCTCATCAACTTCCGGAGTACGTTCACACTCTTTTTCGACTTTCTCGAGTGCGTTGCCAAGGAGAAGGCCTGACTGGAAAATGATCCTGTAAACATCCCGGATCGTGTCGATTTGTTCCGATGAAAAGCCTCTCCGTTTAAGCCCGACCGTGTTCAACCCCTCAAAACGGAATACCTCATGGCCACCTGCCATGACAAAGGGAGGAACATCGAGCGTTGCTCTCGATACCCCGCCAACCATGGCATATTTTCCGATTCGTACAAACTGGTGAACACCGGTAAGCCCGCCTACGACCGCATAATCCCCGACCTCACAATGGCCTCCGAACTGAACGGAATTGGCGATAATCACATGGTTGCCTATGATGCAGTCGTGGCCTGCATGAACGTAGGCCATGATAAGATTATCGGAACCGACCACGGTCTTACCGCTCGCCCTTGTCCCCCTGTTCAGTGTTACATACTCCCTGATAACCGTGCGGTCGCCGACATGGAGATATGTTTTTTCATCCTCAAATTTCAGGTCCTGGGGTATGGTGGAAAGAACCGCACCTGCAAATACCTTGCAATCCTTTCCCAGACGCGCACCATCGGCAATCTGCGCGTGGGGACCGATTTCGGTACTATCCCCGATAACGACATCGTCCTCGATAACCGCATAAGGACCGATTGTAACTCCCTGTCCGATTTCTGCTTTTGAACCGACCACTGCTGTCGGATGTATACAAGAGTCCATCAATAGCTGTTTTATTGATTGGGTAGTAATTCAATCCTGCGCTCATCAATCTCTTTGAAAAGCCGGTCCATAATTTCTTCCGATTCATCGGTCCTGCCAACCTCACGCAACGCAAGTGCGAGAGCATAGTGAACCTGAGGGATTTCCCTCAAAGAAGCAAGGCCTGCAAGCCTTTCAAGGTAAACAATATATGGGTCAGCTTTATCTTTTGCGTCGAGTGATACATACAATGATACAACTGATGCGGCAACGCCGGGGTCCAACCCGAAACGTTCCAGAGGCAGCACTTCCTGCGATTTGTCCAGTGCGTCGAGAGCAAGCTCGCTGCCGACAACCCTGCGTACTTCCCCGCCGCTGTCCCTGACTTTGATTTCCCTTTCGGGTATTTCCGCAAGAGCAACCGCAACACTTGCAAACAAAGGCTTGTAATTACCGCTCAACCTGCGTGAGGTTTCCTCGATATACACATCCGGATTGTTGAGGTTGCGGTAGCGAAACACTCTGCAAAGGTTCGTCCACAGCCGCGACGCCTCCACAAAGTTACCGTTTTCACTGTTTTTTACCGGTACAACCCTGTATGCGAGACCGTCGAGGCGAAGGTAATCGTCAATACCGAGCATATTGTCCCGGCCAACGGTTATGGCGAAATAAATCGGACGTTTCATGTAATTGTTCATCAGGATTTCATAGACTGCGACATCCTGCGGCCGGAGAAAACCCTGCCCGCGAAAGGTAACGCTCGGCATGATCTGCCACTTCAGTGTATCGACAAGTCCCTCCGGAACATCGAGACCCGCTGCATCATATTTTTTTACAAGCGCTCCTTTTGTCGAACCTGCGGGAAGTTCGACCTCAACCGGCTGCATTGCAACATAGCTGATTTCCTTCAGCTCCTTGTCGCTCAGAGCAAATGCTATTTTTTTCGCCCCGTTCGGAGAAGTGTTTTTCAACTGGTCGAGATACCAGCCTGTATTTGCCAGGCTGAGGTTGACAACCCGGATGTCTGTCCTGATACCTTCGACCTCCTGAAGGTACCACAGCGGAAATGTGTCGTTATCCCCGTTGGTGAATAGTATGGCGTCCTTTTCACAGCTTTGCAGCATGTTCCAGGCCCAATCCCAGGGGACGTAGTTTCCCGAACGGTCGTGTGTGTGATAGTTCGCCAGCAGCATCCTGCCGTCAACCAGAAAAATCAGGGCTCCAAGCGCAGCAGCAGACAAGGTGTTTCGCATGGCGTCATCATCAATCCCTTTACGGACCCGGGCCAGAAAACCCTCCGCACCAATACCGATCCAGATGGCAAAAGCAAAAAAACTGCCCGTGTAACTGTAATCCCGCTCCCTGGGCTGCGGTTCGGTCTGGTTGAGGTACACAACAAGCGCTGCGCCGGTCAGAATAAACAGCGCGGTAACAACCGATCCCATCTTCCAGTCACGCCGGAAGTGTGAGTACGCTCCAAAAGCACCGACAAGGAACGGAAGCCCCCAGAGCTGCGACCAGTCAACTCCGGCTCCTTCAGCGTCATTTTCCCGGCCAATGAATTGCCATCCGAGGTAACGCAGGTACATTCGCTCTAACTGGTAGCGAAAGAAATAGTCGAGGTCGCTGCCGTACTGCTGGTAAAAATACTGATGCACCGGCTCCTGTGACCAGCGCCTCGGCCAGAGGGGAAAATCACCGTACTGCTCGCGGTTCAGGTAAGAAAAAAAGGCCTTTCCCGTCGAAGGGTTGTTTTCATTGATGGGCGGCGATGCATTCGCACGAACATAGATGAGCGCATAGGACGTATAACCAACTATAAGCAGCAGAAGCGACATGCTTACCGTATGCAGCAGCCTGTACCGCCTCGTATGTGCATAATAAAGGGCACAGATGATTCCGCCGAGAAGAGCCGCCCCGCCTCCCCATGAAGTGTACTGCATGAGAAACGGCAGGCCCTTGATAATGCCGACATACACCAGCAGAAATGCTGCGGATGCCACAACCATCATCACCAGGAAAGATACGGGTGTAACTTCGTACTTTTTATAGTAGTACACCATGATAACCGCAAAGATGGCCAGGAGGCTCAGGAGATGAACTCCTATCGACAGGCCGATAATGTACATTGCGGCCATCAGCCAGCGCTCGTTTCCATCCTGATGTACCTCTTGATACCATCGCACGATAAACCAGACAACCAGAGCGCTGAAGAACAGCGACGGAGCGTAGACTTCCGTTTCAACCGCGTTGAACCAGAAACTGTCTGAAAACGCGAGCGCAAGCGCTCCCACCACCGCGCCGCCATAGGCAGAAATCTGTTCGGAGGCATCCCATGAACGGGGCTCGCTTTTCCGGTAGATAGCAATAAGGCGGAAAATGATCAGATAGGTAAGCATGACGGTCGCCGAGGCCGACAACACGCTCAGCAGATTGACCCGGGCGCCGATATCCCCGAAGAAAGGGATCATGGAGAACAGTCTGCCGACCAGCAGAAAAAGAGGCGCCCCCGGAGGATGGGGAACACCGAGTGTATAGGCTGTCGCTATGAACTCACCGCAATCCCAGAAAGAGAGCGTAGGAGCCATGGTCATCAGATAAACGGCTCCGGACAGCAAAAACAACGCTATGGCAATACCGCGATGTATGGTCCTGTGATTCATATTCAAAAGTGACAAGTAACGAATAACAAGAGACAGTTAACAAGCGTTATTTTCAACTATTTTTCGGAATTCGTCGTCGGAACCCGCAATGGAAAAGCCTCCTCTGAAGCGCATTTTTTCCTGACCGGGATCAACTCTTCCGCTACTTTATCGGCAAACAGAAAACCTCTGCGCGACACCTTTATAACATCACCCTTTCTTTCGATCAAACCCTGCTTTTCGAGCCGATCCAGGATACCCCGAACCCTGCTGTTACCTTCATGGTATTGCAGCAAATCAGCGAGGTTCAGTCCTGAAGAAAGCCGCAGGGAAAGAAAAATCTTTTCACTGATCTGCTCCGCGCGGGAAAGTACCTCATTGCAATTCTGAGCTTCGTCCGGTGAAGCGATATAGCGGATCAAGCTGTTCACATTCGCGCTTCTCGTCTCCCTGCCTCCGGAAACAAGAAAACTGTGCGCGGAGGGCCCGAAACCAAGATACGATTCCCTGCACCAGCATCCCATATTATAACGGGAAAAGAATCCGGGTTTTGAAAAATTCGAAACTTCATAATGCTCGAACCCCTCGCTCTCAAGCATCTCACATGCCCTCACGTACATCGCGGCTTGCTCGTTCTCGTCCGGAAGTGCCACGATGCCCCTCCTTACAAGATTTTCAAGCCTGGTATTTTTTTCCAGGGCAAGCATGTAGACGGAAACATGCGGTACGCCGGTGGACAGAACGGTATGTACATCACGCTCCCATGCTTCGAATGTCTCCCCTTCCACGCCGCAGATAAGGTCCACGCTGACATTACCAAACGCCTCCATTGCTGCATCTGCAACACGCAAAGCTTCCTCAGCGGTGTGCAGCCGGCCCAGCGCACGAAGCTTTTCGGGCAGAAAAGACTGAACGCCGATGCTGAGACGGTTCACGCCCAGAGCAGTAAGGTCACGGATTTTCTCAGCGGCAAGATCTTCCGGATTGGCCTCGATGGTTATTTCGGCATCGCCGCTGAGAGAAACGTGCCGCGAAAGCGTTTCAAGCCACTCCTCAAGACAAGAGACAGGAACAAGAGACGGGGTTCCGCCACCGAAATGAATGGAATGGATGGTGCTTCCGTCAAAAGCCGCCAGCTTCTGTGAAGTTTCCCTGGCGAGCGCGGCAAAAAAACCTTTCTGAAGCTCCTGTCTGGTTACAAGAAAGAAATCGCAGTAGTTGCATCGTTCCCGGCAAAAAGGAATGTGTACATAGCAATGCAGCCTTGTCATACTATCATCTTTCCGATCAGCTATCGTCACCATCAGCATTGATCCGCTTTACAACAAAAAAGCGATACGCCCGAAGACAGTTCAACAGGTATTCAAGAGTACATACTCCGTTATCGCATGCAAGAGATTATCGGCCACAAATTCAGGTACAATCCCTTTTTCACGGCAAAGCTCCTCCTCACCGTGGCCGGTCCTTACCAGAATAGGACGAAGGCCCGCACGCAGCCCGCATTCAACATCGACCGTTTTGTCTCCTATAAAAAAAGAACAGGATTTGTCCACCTCAAATCCGGCAGCACAATAATCGGCAACCGCCCGGTCAACCATACCGGTTTCAGGCTTTCTGCACCAGGCAAAACGGTCATACTCGGGATGAGGGTAGTCCGGATGGGTGGGACAGTAATAGCTATGGTCAAAAGAACCTCCGCTTTGTGCAAGCAGTTCGTTCAGATAAAGATGAATATCTTCGACCTGTTCAGGAGTAACAATACCCTTGGCGATACCTGCCTGGTTGGTGATAATGACGATTTGATAACCTGCCTGCCGGGCAAGGGCAATTGCCCTATCCGCGCCGTCTATCAGTTCAAATTGTTCTCTTGTAGTGACGTAGGTACCTATATCGCGGTTGATCGTGCCATCCCGGTCAAGAAACAATACTTTCAGCTTTCTACCCATACCCTCACGCACGTTCAAGCAAGCCGAGGTAGATGTGGTTATACATCTCAGCCGACTCCTTCCAGGCCATCTCCCTTTCCATGTTATCCGTCACAAGCTTCACCCAGCGATCCTTGTCCCTATAAACCGAAAGTGCCTCTTCAATCTTTTTTGCAAGTGCTTCAGGGCTGTAATTGTGGAAAGCAAAACCGGAACCGTCGTTTTCCGAGTCGATTTCTTCGATTGTTTCCGCACTGCCGCTGCCGGCATAGATAACCGGCACTGTTCCGTAACGCATCGCGAAAAACTGCATCATTCCGCAGGATTCAAACTTCCCCGGCATGAGTAGCATATCGGCGGAAGCCATTACCTGGTGATACAATGCGTCAGAGAACTCAAAGATAAGCCCAAGCTTCCCCTCGTGCTTCAAGGCAAGTTCCTGAAGTTTTTTCTGTATGTCCTTGTTTCCCGATCCGAAAATAACAACCCGGATATCGAGCTGCATCAGTTTGTCGAGAGAGTCCTGCACAAGCCCGATTCCCTGAAACCGGTCAAAATTCGCCACAATGCCGACAAGGGGGGCGTCACTGTCAAAAGACAGTTTCAATTCCTCGAGCAGGTATTTCTTGTTTTCAAGCTTCTCATCAAGCCGGTCGGCATCAAATTTCTTCTTGATAAGTTTGTCCGAGGAAGGATTCCACTGCTTGTTATCGAGCCCGTTGGCTATGCTATCCAGGTGACCGCCCCGTGAAGCGAGAATTTTATCAACACCGCAGGCGGCCTCGGTATCGTTGCTGATAAGATCGGCATACCTCCCGGATGTGGTTGTAATACTGTCCGCATGCTCGAGTCCGGTAAACAGCATGTTCACCGTATCGTCATCCCCGGCATGCAATCCCTCGACCATGATTTCCGGCAGCAGTTTTTCGAACGGTTTCAGTGGAAAAACACCCTGGCTGTGTGCGTTATGAACAGTCAACACCGTTCTTATGCCGCTGAAAAATTCGTTATCGGCGTAAACTGTTTTGAGCAAAAGGGGTACAAGACTTGCGTACCAGTCGTGAAAATGAATGATATCAGGCTTCCAGCCAAGCCTCTGGAGCGTTTCAAGAATACCGAGATTGAAAAAAATCACCCTTTCAGCGCTACCCTTGAAGTCATCTCCCTGGACCATGTCTTTAAAAAGACCGTTACGCTTGAAATATTTTTCGTTATAAAGGAAGTATGTCTGTATTTTGCTTGATGGAAGAGCCGTAACCTTTACGTGAAGCAGATCGGCCTTGTCTTTCATCGGCACCTTGATATCTGAAAGCCGCAAGACATCATGAAGTCGAAATTTGCGATCATTGATCACACCGTATTTAGGCATCATTATGCGTGCTTCACAGCCTTCATCTTCCATAGCCTGAGGAAAGGATGCCATGAAATCGGCGAGAGAGCTGACCCTTACAAATGGAGAAATTTCACCAGACACGTAAAGAACCTTGCAAGTGCTTCTGGTCATCTATATCGTAAACAATCTGTTATTTTTTTCTCAAAAATTTTCATAGAACTTCATAGCTTTATAATTTACGAATTTATACGCTGATTTACAATCCGGGTCAGGCCCTCAGCCTGTCTTTGCATGAAACCGCTTCCTCTCCTTTTCGCCTTTTGCCTTTTCCTCACGGCATGTGCAGTTGACCGTCCGCCGACAGGGGGACCGAAAGACACCGCCCCTCTGGAAATACTTTCCGTAAGCCCTCCTCCCTCTTCCGTCAATACGTCTCCCGGGAAAATCGTTTTCACTTTCAATCGCTACGTCCCGTTGCGCTCCCTGAGCCCGGCCCTTGCTTTTTCACCCCCGATCACCGGCTATGTCCTTAAAGGAGGGGGCACTGAAGCGGAAATACTGTTCACAAAGCCGCTTGGAAAAGACAAAACCTATACGGTCACTCTGAACACTTCGTTGAGAAGCAGCCGTGGCAACGAGCTTGAACAGAGCTATACCTACGCTTTTTCAACCGGGGACAGAATAAACAAAGGAATCATCGGAGGACAGGTTTTCTCGAGCGACGGCCGACCGCTGCAGCGCGCTCTTGTTCTGGCCTTTGCGCTTTCAGACAGCGACTCTCTCTCGTTCAATCCTCTCGATCGCGAACCCGACTACAGGGTTCTGACCGGAAGGAACGGGAAATTCACGCTTGAATATCTTGCGGAAGGCAGCTACCGGGTGTTTGCCATGCAGGACCGGAATGGCGACCAGAGATTGAACCCTGAAAGCGAACCGTTCGGGGCCGGCTACAGGGAACTGGTAAGAACCGGAACGCTGGATAACCTTTTCAGGCTTGCCGAGCCCCGGTTTTCACCAGAACCGGCCTACTGTTCCGCACCGGCAAACAATCTTCTTGAAATCAGCTTCAATCGCGACATCAGAGTCGATGAATTCGATCCTGCATCGCTTGCGGTTATCGATACGGTAAACAACAGGCCAATTCCTGTCAGAGGGTTCTACAGCGTGAAAAACACCCGGAAAGCCCTTACATTCAGGGTAGTTACCGGCACCCTCGACAAGGATGCAATATACAGGATTACGTATGATGGCAGCACCGCTACGGTCCTGTGCAGAGGAACCGATAAAAAGCTGAGAGAAACAATTGCACTGACCGGGCTGCTGCCGAAAGACGGTGAAAAAAAAGCGTTCCTTGCCCTCCCCTATCCTGAACGGGGAAGAACGGTTGATATTTCGTTCAATATACCGGTTGAACATGAGTCGCTCAGGCAAGCGGTAAAAATGTACCGTGTCACCGGGGAAACCGCCTCTCCCGTCGCATTCACCATCAGTCCCGTTGACGACAGACGCTACACCTTGCTGGCAAACCCTGCTTTCAGCAACGGGGCCGCGTATCGTGTCGATATAAAGATGGCAACCCTCACCGGTCTCAACGGGGAACGGGCTTCCGACTCGCTCGCGTCGTCCGGATTCACCGTTGCGGATTCCGGAGATTTCGGCACCATTACCGGAACTGTATCGGGAGGAAGCGGAACGGTTGTCGTCGAAGCGCTCGATACGAAAAACAGGCTTCCCCGCAGAACGGTCGTTCAGAGAGGCCAAAACGACCCGGTCGATTTTTCGATCAACGAGCTTGCCCCCGGAAAGTACACTCTCAGGGCGTTCATATCCCGATCGGAAGCGCGGCAGGACAGGGAGCTGACATGGTACCCCGGAAACATTTATCCATTCGAGCCCGCAGACATCTTTACGGTCAAGAGCGACACCGTAACAGTACGAAAGGGTTGGGAAACTGAACAAGTCAACCTTATCTTCCCTTCCGTAACTCCATAGAGAAATTGCGCCATTATTAAACCTGACGATCGATTCCTCATGAAAGAACC
>JAKSDB010000260.1 GCA_022360415.1 Chlorobiales bacterium | reverse complement strand
TGCAATAATGCTCTTTGAGCTTTTCCTCGATTCTGGTGCGCTGCTCGAAGCCCATAACCGGCAGTATCCACGAATGGTCTTTTATCTCGACATTGATGATTTCCTCCCTGAATTTTTCAAGTAGAATCAGATCGGTCTGGACATCCGACGAGAGTGAAGGAGGATCGAAAAAGGAATCACGGACATCGTCGAGAAGAGAACGGTTGAACAACCACGTATAACACAGGATGCCTGACACCAGCACACCAAAAAGCAGCCACGACGAGAGAGCGAGGTTGGAAGTAATCTTTTTCCAGAGTGCATATTCGGCAAGCGGCGTAAAGATGTTTCGGCTTGAAGGAAGAATACGGGCGAAAAAATCTTTCAGGTATATTCCCCTGTCAGGCAGGGTCCCGGCTATACTTTCTTCCTTGCCGAGTTTCGCAACTTTCAGAAACTCCGAAACGGGAACACCCTTGCGAAGAGCACTCGAGAAGAAAACGCCCTGCAGGTGGGGTGTCTCCTGATAGGTGTTCTCCTTGAATACAGATTCGAGAAAGCGTCCGAGTCCTCCGGTAAGAACATGAAATTCAGAAGGGAACTGCATAAGATTGGAAACGCTCCCTGACCGGTGAAGAAGCTGAAAACGAATCCTGTGCAACCGGTCTTCCAGGCTGTTTACCGCATCCTGAAACACATCTTTCCAGAAAGGCTTTTTTCCCGTATTCATATATCCCATCGCCTGATCGAGTTCACTGTCTTCAAGCATATGATTGAGTCCGGCAAAGCCAAAGATACGATCCATTTTGGTGACCAGTACATACACAGGAAACTTTGCACCCATGGTGCGCATCATCTGGTCTATGCGCTGGCGAATGCTTCTTCCTTTCTCTTCAATCGACGCCATGTCGTCCTCAAGAAGCCTGTCAGCCGCAACGGCGACAATGACCCCGTTCAGTGGCTCCCTTTTGCGATAACGGGCAAGAAGTACAAGAAATGCCTTCCATTCGTCAAGATCGGCGCTTTCGTCGACGGGAATGGTATACCTGCCCGCCGTGTCGAGAATAATCGCCTTGTCGAAAAACCACCAGTCACAGTTGCGCGTTGCCCCCACTCCCGGCGCCAATGACACATCTGTCAGGGGGGTGTTCAGCCCGGCCCGCTTGATGGCCGATGTTTTTCCTGCACCCGACTCCCCGATAATCATATACCAGGGAAGAACATAGAGCGGGTTGCCTTTTTTCCTAAGGAACGAATTGCGGAGATGGCTTACAGACATTTTCCAATGCTCCTGCAACTCCAGAATCTGGTGACGCCCGGTCCCTGCCGCAGCGATTCTGGCCTCGTCCTGCTGAACAAGGCGGTCGATAAACCGTTTCTCCCTGCGTCGCATCAGATATCGCCGAACGGCAAATACTGCAATGACAACCGCAAAGATTCCCGCATCGACCGCGGCCGCAAGCCACCAGGGATAATGCCGGAGAGCAATCATCCAATAAGTCAGACCCAGAAGTGCGGCAATAAACAGCACAACCAGAACAACCTTGCTTATCTGTTTTACTTTCGGAGCCATAGTGCTGAACTCACGTGTTGAAACAAAAACCGGTCACATACCGGAGCCAAAATACCGGACAACAAGCTCTCCGAGATCGTAAGTGAAAAACACATACAACAACGTTACAACTGCAACGGGGAGCAAAAACATGCCGACGGTGAATAATGAAGGCTCTCTGAAACGCTTTCTGGCCGGGAAGTCGTTTTTCCTGCCGGAACCGTACGCATCTTCGAACAGCGCATCGGGCAATTTGCGTATATCCCCTTCGGCAATCTGGCTGACAAGGCCGTCCTTGATGTCATCCAGCCGTTTTCTGTCACCTTTCTGATAGTAACGGCCCATGAACCCCAGCGAAAGACAGCAATCGTATATTTCCCTGACCTCACGCGGCATTGCACCGGGTTCTTCCATTTTTTTGAAAAACTCCTCCCCCGCATTGTTGGTATTGAAATATTTTCGCTGCAACTGATGGCCTCCCCAGCCTTTGCCTCCTTCCCACGCTGAACAAAGAATCGTCTCGTCAACCCATGCACAAACGGGGAAAAATCCTTCGAGCCAGAGCACATCCTCAAAACCTGCCTCCCTCGCCTTCTCGCGGGAGCGATTAATGAGCAGGTCTACAGTCTCCACAACGGATTCGAGCGTCCGCTCATCCGTTATGTCAGGACGGGTAATCCGGCTTACGTACACCATCAGTTCGGTATAACAGTCAATCAGATGCATTTTTGCTGTGGTTATCGTCTTGCAATAATCATTTCTGCAGCGGCATCTTCCGGAGCCTCATCCCAGTAAAGACAAAAAACTCCCTTGCGCTCGACCTCTTCCCATGCAGGATGCATCCTGTCAATGAGAAAGCAGTACCCGTTCTGATAAATCGGGATACCGGGAGGCGGGGCTTCCCTGTATTCGAGAGGCACACCCTCTATAGCCCGGGATACAAGCGTTTCAATCACATCGGATGCCCCGGCCTTTGCATGGTGCTCCAGAGCATTAACGACCTGGCTCCGTTCTCCTGAAGCCCTGATCATCAGATAAACAGCACTTCTCTT
>JAKSDB010000125.1 GCA_022360415.1 Chlorobiales bacterium | reverse complement strand
GCGTCGCTTCCCCTTGCCAACAACAAAACCGTACTTGCATTTGCAATTTTTCTCGGGCTAACCGCGTCACTCAGCGCAATACCAACGATACAGAACCTGTTTACAGGAATCATGCTCAATTACACCGGATCTTTCAGGGTCGGTGACAGGGTAAAGCTCGGCGACATTACCGGTGACATCGTTTACAAGGGACCGCTTGTCATCAGGATCAAAAACCTGCTCAACGAAATCGTTCTCATACCCAACACAACAGCTTTCCGCTCAAAAATTATAAATTACACAGAGTCGGTTCAGAAAAACGGACATCTTTCCCTGGAGATGCAGCTCTATTTGAAGGAAAACATCAAAACTGAAACACTTCGTGAACTGGTGGTCGATGCCGCAATGGGAACAGACGGGATCATGCTCGATCCAAAGCCGGTATTTCTCAGGACTGAAACAAAAAACGGATCATCGGGCTATAAGCTCAGGGTGAGTACAAAAGAAGAGAAAAATCTTGAAACGGTCTATTCCAGACTTTTTCAGAATGTGCAGAACAAGCTTCAGGAAAACAATTATACACTCTACTGAACAGGCAGGTCTCTAACTCTGTCCAAGACAATCAAACGACAACTATGGTTTCATCAAAGAAAAAAAACAGACAGGCTCTTTCTCAAAAGGCTGAAGAAGCGGAGAATCTTTTCAAGGAGTTGATGAAAACGCAAGGATACCGGTGCACCAGGGAAAGAATAACGGTGCTGAAAGAAATCTACGAGTCGGACAGCCACCTTGACGCTGACGAAATATTTGTACGGTTGAAAAAAAAGGGCGTCAGCATATCCAGGGCAACAGTCTATCACACGCTCGACCTGCTGTTCAAGTTTCACCTCGTCAACAAAATTGACCTTGGGCACAAACATACGCATTATGAAAAGTCCCATGGGGTAAACAACCATCTGCACATAATCTGCGAGCAATGTGACAGGGTCGTCGAGGTGCACAGTGACAAGCTCAACGAGATCCTGGAAAAACTGTGTGAGAAAAACGGCTTTATGCTCGGCAGTTTCAGCTTGCAGGTCTTTGCGAAATGCCGTGAAGAAGCGGATCATCATCACTGCTCGAAATCCCTCAACAATGATCCCAGGCACAAAGAGTAACAACCGTTGCCTGCTCCGTTTTTTTATACCGCAAATTATAGCCTACATTGTTATTGTTTCGCACCTGCCGCGAAATATGACCGGACAACGGCCAGGCCAGGCGCCCGGCGCGGTATTCACTACCGTATCGTTCAAAGCTTTGCACCCGGCGTGCTTTCAGATTGTTTCAGAACCGCTCATGTTGTAGGTATGGATTATGGATGTCTCCCTTTTTGCCGCGCTGATCGGCGGAATCATAGTTCTGGGTGTTCTTGGTGATTTTCTCTTCTCCAAAACCAAGATCCCGACCCCGGTTATACTCATGCTCGCAGGCATAGCACTTGGACCTGCAACCCATATACTGAAAAGCGATATCTTTTTTGAGATCGCCCCTTATTTCGGAACTTTTGCGCTGATTCTCATTCTCTTTGAGGGCGGACTCGATCTGGAATTCGATCTGGTTATACGCCAGTTTTCTTCCGCTCTTCTGCTGGGATTTCTATCGTTTATCCTTGGCACCGCCGGCATCACGTCCCTCTGCCTTATCCTTTTTCAGATGGAAATGACCGACGCTCTTTTCTACGGCTTCATTTTCGGCGGCACCAGTCCTGCGGTCATACTGGCTGTCCTGCCGCGGCTTTCAATCTCGAAGAACCTTAAAACCCTCCTTTCGCTGGAAGCGGTCATCAGCGAGGTCCTTACAGTTATCTCTGTCATCATCTACATCAAAATTCTTGAAGACGGACAGTACGAAGGCCTTTCCGTTCTCAACCATATCCTGACAAGCATCGGAATATCGTTTCTTCTGGCTGTCTTCAGTGGATTGATCTGGAGTCGTTTCATGGGGTATTTCAGCAAGCAGAATCTTGCCTACATGCTCACGCTTGGCTTCATCCTTCTCCTCTACACCCTCACAGATTTTCTCGGCGGCGAAGGGGCCATAACCATCCTTGCCTTCGGAATACTGCTTGGCAACAGTAAAATACTTGCGACAAAATCCCAGTCGATGCTCGCAAAGCTCAACAGCACGGTCAACATAACCGATTTTGAAATCGACGAGGTTGTAAAAAGAATCAATGCCGAGCTGACTTTTCTGGTCAGAACCTTTTTCTTCGTATTTATCGGTTTACTTTTTGATTTCACTTTCTTTACCCGGGACGTTCTCCTGATGGCAACCGCCATCCTTGCAATTTTCTTTGTCAGCCGTATCGCCACGATCCATCTTGTCCGGCCTCTTTCACCATCTCTTCAAAGCGCGCATATTTCTTCAACGCTGGGGCTTATACCAAGAGGACTTGCAACCGCAGTTATGGCCTTCACTCTTCTGAACAGCAGTGTGTTCACTTCCAACCTGCTGCTTCCGGTAGTTTTTTCGGTTATTCTCGCAAGCAATCTGGTGATGTCTGTACTTGTTTACTATTATGAAAGCCGCCATACAGCCAACGCGGGCACAGATGCCCGTAATCCTGACAACGACAAATAATCACAGCTGCTCCTTTCCCATGCACTGGATATACCTGATCACCGCAATCATCATGGAGGTTGCAGGAACAACCTCGATGAAACTATCGGACGGATTCTCAAAACCGCTCCCGTCACTTTCCATCTTCATTTTTTACGGCCTAAGCCTTGCTTTTCTCACGCTGGCCCTGAAATCACTTCCTGTAGGAATGACCTATGCGATCTGGGCCGCGGTCGGCACTGCTCTGATAACGCTTGTCGGTGTACTATGTTTCGGTGAATCAATGAACCTGCTGAAAATAATCTCGCTTCTTTTGATTATTATCGGAGTTGCAGGACTGCACGCGAGCCGTGAATCCATGCTTTAATCATATGCCAGAACCGCTCTACAGAAAAGTTGTCGTGAAAGTCGGCACCAATGTCATCACCAATGACAAAGGTGAGCTTGACCTCAACATACTGGACCAACTTGTTTCACAGATTGCAGAATTGCGAAAACAGGGCGTTGAGGTGCTCCTTGTTTCTTCCGGCGCTGTCGGAGCGGGTCTGTCTCTTGTTCGGCTTCCCTCGGAGCTTTCCCCGGTCGCTTCAAGGCAGGTACTTTCTTCGACAGGACAGATAAGACTTATCAACACGTACGCGGAACTTTTTGAAAAATGGGGTCTTACTATCGCGCAAATACTGGTCACGAAAAGCGACTTTCGCGACCGTATTCATTATCTCAATATCAG
>JAKSDB010000275.1 GCA_022360415.1 Chlorobiales bacterium | reverse complement strand
GAATCATGATCAGACTGGCGAGCTTGTAAAGCCTGTCGCGGGCTTTTGCACCGAAGTAATTGATAACCCTGCCGACAAGCAGGAGCGCCGGGGCCGTGCCGAGCCCGAAGAATAGCAGCATGGAAGCACCCTGAAGCATGCCCGCCAGGTGGTTGTCCGCATCCATGGCCGCCCTCGCAGCAGCAAGCAGGGCTGTGTAGGTAAGGCCGCAGGGAAGAAACCCCAGCACGATGCCCATGGGATAATAGGTTCCGGCAGTGCGAGGTCCTTTGAACAGTTCCATGGTTTTCTGAATGGTTGATGACAACCAGGAACTGCTTTTGGAAGGCCTTTTTACCGGTATCCATCCACCGATTGCAATGCCCATGATAATGATCGAGATGCCAGCCAAAACCATAATGGTAGTTTGTATTCTCCCGATTGAAGAAGTAAGAACAAGAAATGAACCGGTCAGCCCGACAACCGCCCCCATGAACATGTAGGTTGTTATCCTTCCAAAGTTGTAAAGGATATGATGAAGGTAACGCAGGTTCCGCTCACCGAGCGAATAGGCTGCAACCACCGGCCCGCACATGCCGACACAGTGCCCGAAGCCTCCTGCAAGACCGGTCAACAGCATCACGACCCAGACATTTTCCTCCATAACCGTTTACTCTTTTGGTTGTGTTTCACGATTATCGACAGCGTCGGCAGAACCTTTACTTCCATGCGGTCGGTCATCCTCATCGTCCAGCATCCGGTATTTCGGGGCTTCAGGGTCTTCGAACTGTCCGCTTTTTACAGCCCAGACAAACAGAAGCCATGCCGCGAAACCCAGAAAAAACACGATAAATATGAGAAAATAGGTGCTGTACATGGAGAAAAGTCAAAATTCAAACGGCAAAAAGCTGGATAGCTCAATAACAAAGTCAAAAAGCAAAAGTTAAAAGTCAAAAACGGAATTAGCAGTACAGTTGATCTCCGGGTCATGCTCCCTGTGTACTATTCTTTGCTATTACATGGGGATGATCCGGCATCCATGCATTTACATAAACCTTCCGATGCAAAATAACTCGTTACTTGTCACTGTTTCAGAACCTTCTCAATCGCAAGGCATTCCCCACCACAACAAGCGAGCTTG
>JAKSDB010000380.1 GCA_022360415.1 Chlorobiales bacterium | reverse complement strand
AGTTCACTGCCGTCAACGACGGAACTTGCCGAATGAGGCGGCCGCTGAAGATTCCCGTCCGATATATCGACACTACATCCGGTCATCTGCATTACAATATGGGCGTTAGCAGTGAATATTTCCCTGGCTCTCTCATCAAAAACATTGAGGACAAGACCGGCCGTCATATCATGCGGCACCCCGAATACAGCACGAAGGCTGCGTGCCTCTGAAATAACCTTTTGAACCGCTGCAAACCTCGTTTGGTTTTCGCTTATCAAATGCATGTCTGCTTCCGGCATTGCAGACCTGGCAATGCTTTCGCTGCTCTTGCGCTGAAGAATGTGATGCCAGATCTCTTCGGTGATAAACGGCATAACAGGATGAAGCACCTTCAGCACACCCTCGAGAAGATACACCGCAAGAGAGACCGCATGCTGTCTTCTCGGCTCATCCTCCTCTTCGGACAACTCGATTTTCAGTGTTTCCAAGTACCAGTCACAGTAATCACCGCGGAAAAAGTCATAGACGATCCTGGTGATATCGTTCATTCTGAACTGCGAAAAAGCCTTGTGGTATGATGCAAGCATTTCATGATAACGCCCGAGTATCCAGTTTTGAGCATCGGATAACGATTCGGTCCCGGGTGTAAAACGGGGGTAGGCAGTGCTGAACTCGTCTATCGAGCCAAACACTTTTTCACGCTGCATGAATACAAGGCGTGCCGCGTTCCACATCTTGGTTGCGAAATTTCTCCCGAACTCGCATTTTTCCTCACCGAACAGCACATCCTGTCCAAGAGGCGCAATGTAAACGATAGTGAAGCGGAGCGCGTCCGTTCCATACGTATCCATCACGCTCAGGGGATCAGGCGAGTTACCGAGAGACTTGGAAAGCTTCCTGCCTTTCATGTCCCTTATAATGCTGGTAAAATAGACATCTCTGAAAGGCACGTCACCCTTGAAATACAGACCGGCCATGATCATTCTTGCGACCCAGAAAAAAATAATATCCGGACCGGTTACCAGCGTATCGGTCGGATAAAACGCCCGCATGTCATCACTGTCGTTCTGCTCCCCTGTCCAGCCCAGGGTGGTCAGCGGCCAGAGCCACGAGGAAAACCAGGTATCGAGCACATCTTCATCCTGAACCAGCTTGTCGCTCCCTGCAAGATGGCACGCATCTTCATAGGATTCCGCGACCCAGATTTTTCCCTCTTCATCATACCATGCCGGAATCCGGTGCCCCCACCAGAGCTGACGGGAAATACACCAGTCCTGAATGTTTTCCATCCAGTGGCGATAGGTGCTGATCCAGTGGGACGGATGAAAATGTATTTCGCCGTCGTTAACAACCTCTATCGCTTTTTCGGCAAGGGGTTTCATCCTGACAAACCACTGCTCGGAAAGATAAGGCTCAACAACAACGTCGGCCCTTTCCGAATAGCCGACGTTGTGCTCATATTCTTCAACCTTGACGAGATTGCCTCTTTTTTCAAGGTCTTCGATAATTTTTTCCCTGGCATCGAAACGGTCGAGCCCCGCATAGCCGTACTCATCGATCATCCTTCCATCCCGCCCGACCACACATAGCACCGGAAGGTTATGACGACCTGCCACCTCGAAATCGTTGGGATCGTGGGCCGGAGTTATTTTCAGCGCACCTGTCCCGAACTCCATATCGACATAGTCGTCGGCTATCACCGGCACGTGACGCCCCGCAACGGGCACTATGGCAAGCTCACCGATCAGATCAGCGTACCGGGGATCTTCAGGATTGACTGCTACGGCAACATCCGCCAGAATGGTTTCGGGCCTCACTGTTGCTATGGTGATATATTCTCCCGGCCGTTTGGCAAGCTGATAGCGGACATAAACAAGCTTGTCCTTCCGGGATT
This sequence comes from Chlorobiales bacterium, assembly GCA_022360415.1. GTDB lineage: Bacteria > Bacteroidota > Chlorobiia > Chlorobiales > Chlorobiaceae > Prosthecochloris. The sequence continues at coordinate 4,050 of JAKSDB010000380.1, read as the reverse complement.
TCATGACGACCTCTTCGTCTGAAAGCGCCGTCTGTGAGACAGGACACCAGTTTATGATGCGCTTTCCGCGATAGACAAGGCCGTTACGATACAGGGTGACAAAGACGTGCCGGACAGCACTGGAAGCGCTTTCATCCATGGTAAAGAGATTACGGCGCCAGTCGCATGAAATACCGAGCTTGCGAAGCTGTTTGAGAATCAGCCCTCCATACTCATCCCTCCATTTCCAGACATGTTCGAGGAACTCCTTGCGCCCGAGGTCATGGCGCGAAACACCTTTTTCGCGCAGCTTCCTTTCAACCACTGTCTGGGTGGCGATACCGGCATGGTCGGTGCCGGGAAGCCAAAGAGCTTCCCTGCCGGACATACGCTGGTAACGAATAAAAATATCCTGAAGAGTATGGTTCAGAACATGACCGAGGGTGAGGCTTCCCGTCACGTTCGGAGGAGGCATCAGCACGGTATAAGGCATCCTGCCCTCATCGAGCACCCCGCTGCTTTCCGCCTCGAAGATTCCTTCGGACTCCCAGTGAGCGCTGCTCCAGCGACGCTCCACATCATGATGGTTATAGGTTTTCTCGAGGTTTGCGCTCATTACCGATTGCTTCATAATGCCATGCGGCGGCCTTCGACAATGCGAACACCGATCATCAAAAAGGCCATATTCTTTGGTTCGGTTACCGGTTTTTCCCCCGGATTATTTCGTTTTTTCCGATGCGGGGCGTTGATCGAAAATCTGGTCGATGATACCGTATTTTTTGGCTTCCTCAGCGTTCATCCAGCGGTCCCGCTCGGAATCCTCCCTGATTTTATCAACACTCTGACCCGTATGTGAAGCCAGTATTTCCTCAAGGAGTTTGCGTATCTTCTCGATCTCCTTTGCCTGTATCAGAATATCGGTTTCCTGACCCTGAACACCTCCTGAAGGCTGGTGTATCATAATACGTGAATGTGGCAATGATGCCCTTTTGCCTTTTGCTCCGCAGGCAAGAAGAAAAGCACCCATGCTGGCGGCCATACCTACGCAGACGGTAGAGACTTCCGAACGGATATACTGTATGGTATCGTAGACGCCGAGTCCGGCAGAAACGCTGCCGCCGGGGGAATTGATATAAACAAAAACATCTCGCTCCGGGTCCTCCGACTCGAGGAAAAGCAGCTGGGCCATGAGCAGGCTTGCAACATGATCGTCAATCGGGGTTCCCAGAAAGATGATACGCTCCCTGAGGAGTCTGGAGAAAATATCAAAAGCCCTTTCACCACTACCCGAAGTTTCTATAACCATGGGAACAAGGCTGTTGTTAATCCCCTGTTCAATTGCGCCCGAGTACATTTTCTCCGCCTGGCGCTCAAAACCGAAATTAATGTTGGCCATATATATCCTGTCTCCGTTTCAGACAATTAATAGAGGTACCCTTATTTTTTTTTCTGTAAAATCCTTTATCGATGCTCACAATGAAAACCATGGCAGATGCAGAACCGTTCCAGCTCGTCACAGATCGAGCGCCCCATGGCAGACCGGCCATCAATAACTGACCGAAAACAAACACCTGAAAAGCCTTCTATGGACCGGGAAACTCCCCCGAGTGTCGGTGCCTGCCGCATTGCCGGTGTCAAAAATTTTAAGATAACCTACCCTACAAACATTACAAGAACACGGGCCTGATTTTACAAAAAAAACTTTTCTTTCCTAAATTGAGCTTTTACTTGTCTCCTGTCACTTTTTCCTCACGCCACAATGAATGTTCGTCTCATTGCCGTAACAAATCCGCTGGTTGAAATACAGAACGAAAAACTCAATCCGGAAGGACTCATCGCCTACTGCGCTCGAGTATCAAGCCCGCACCAGGAAAACCTCGATTATGAGAAACTGCTTGCGTACTGTATTAAAAACCGGCACTGGAGCATTTTCGAAATGGTCGACATGACGATAGAGATTGTAACCTCACGGGCTATATCTCCACAGATCCTGCGGCACAGGAGTTTTGTATTTCAGGAATTTTCACAACGCTACACGAAAGTACAGAGCTTTGAAACCTACGCGCCAAGAAGACAGGATGCGAAGAACCGTCAACATTCGATCGACGACCTTGATGTGTCGACAGTAGAGTGGTTTGCCGAGGCACAGGAAGAAATACGGGCTCTTTCCGAAAAAAAGTACAATGATGCCCTGGAGAAAGGTATCGCAAGAGAATGCGCACGGATGCTGCTTCCGCTCAACACACAGACCAAGCTTTACATGAAAGGATCAGTCAGAAGCTGGATTCACTATATCGAAGTCAGAACGGATCCGTCTACACAGAAAGAGCACCGCGACATTGCCGAAGCCGTCAGAACAATATTTATCGACCGGTTCCCCGTTACCGCGTCAGCGCTTGGATGGGCCTAAGCCGCAAGGTGTCCGAGAAGCTGTGACAAACGGCCTTTAAGGTCCCTGCGGTGAACAATCATGTCGAGAAAACCGTGCTCAAGCAGAAACTCCGCCCGCTGAAAACCTTCAGGCAGGTCACGTTTGATGGTATCCTTGATAACTCTCGGCCCCGCAAACCCGATAAGCGCTTTTGGCTCGCTGATGTTGACATCACCGAGCATGGCATAGGAGGCACTGGTCCCTCCCATGGTGGGATCGGTCATGAGCGAAATGTAAGGAATCTTCTTTTCGCTGAGACGGAGCAGCTTTGCAGAAGTCTTTGCCATCTGCATGAGGCTGAATGCACCCTCCATCATACGCGCCCCGCCGGATTGGGAAACGATAATCAACGGGGCTTTGAGCTCGATGCTTTTATCAATCGCCTGTGCAATTTTTTCGCCGACAACAGACCCCATGGAACCCCCGATAAAACCGAAGTCCATTGCCGAAATCACAACCCGCCGCCCGCTCAGCATCCCAACTGTGTTTCTGCATGCTTCCGTCTTGCCGCTTTTCTCGACAACGTCGGCTACCCTGTCGGGATATTTCTTCGTATCGGAAAAAACAAGAGGATCGGCGGCACGAAGTGAAAGACTGAACTCCTCATACTTTTTTTCATCAAAAAGAAGTGAAAAATACTTGTCCGGGGATATCCTGAAATGGTACCCGCACTCACAACAGGTGTACAGATGGTCCTCAACCTGCTTCTTGTGGAGGGTCGCTCCGCAACTGTCACATTTCCGCCACAGACCTTCAGGAATATCACGTCTGTCTTTCGTGCGAATTGAAGGCTTTGCCCGTTTAAACCAGACCATTTTTAATTATTCGTAAAGATTATACATTACAGTGAGTTGAGCGGTTCATGCTGCCGGCAGGCAAAGAGTCGCTGTGTTTGCTGCGCTTCGAAACGCTCACTCAAAGATTTACAGTGAAGATATGAAGTCACCCTGAGAACTCAAAACAACCCTCTGGAGCCTTCAATTGCCCAAAAGCGGACGCTTTATCCACCAGTTGTTCTGCAGTTGCCTCCTGGTGCTGACTGCCCATGCTCCCCTGCCCGCTCAAACCCTGACAACTGTCTACCCGGACACTCTCGATCTACCGCTTAAACGCTTTTCCATCGCCCCCTACATGAGACCTGCAAGAAAAACTGTGGGTCTGGCTCTTTCGGGCGGCGGAGCTAACGGCATGGCTCAGGTAGGGGTGCTCAAAGCACTTGAAGAAGAAAACATTCCTGTTGACGCTATCGCAGGGACAAGCATTGGGGCTGTTGTCGGAGGACTCTACAGCGCCGGCTATAAAGCCGAAGAACTCGAAAAAATCGCTCTGGAGGTCCCCTGGGAAAAACTGCTCTCCCTCAACAACGACGCTCCGAGAGCCAATACATTTCTTGAACAGCAGAAAATCCGCGACAGGGCTACCATTGCCATACGTTTTGAAAACTTCAAGCTGGTTATACCTAAATCCCTGAGCTCGGCACAGAAGCTGACAAGAGTACTTGACCTTTTGACAGTGAATGCTCCGTACCATCCTGCCGGTTCTTTTTCAACCCTTCCGGTTTCTTTCAGGGCGGTAACGACCGACCTTGTGTCAGGCAAACGCGTCACGCTTCTCGACGGTTCACTTTCAGAAGCCATGCT
>JAKSDB010000249.1 GCA_022360415.1 Chlorobiales bacterium | reverse complement strand
CGTAGAGGTTGAAAATATCCCCGGTCAGAAAAGCCCCGTTGATGCCCATCAAGAGGATCTGCAGCAACGGATAATAAAAAAAATGCTCCCGATCTTCGTCGATGGTACCGAGTGAATAGAGCGCGGTGGTGAGCCCGATAAATGCGGTGGCAACCACCATGATGGACGAAAGCATATCGGCGACAAAGGTTATGCCGAACGGCGCATCCCAGCCGCCGACTTGCAGCGAGAGAATCCCCTGCGCATAGACGCTCGATAACAAAACCAGCGACACACCGAGCATGGCCGCTGTCCCTGCCGCGTTCAGCATACGGTGCAGCAGAACCCGCTTGCGGAAGAAAATCATGACCACCGCAGTGCAGAGCGGCAGCAGTATGGGCAGCATGATAATCCGGTTCATGGCTTCTCCTCCGGAAGCTGGTCGGTGCTTTTCATGTTGTCCAGGTCCTCGGTTCCGAGCGTCTGGTAAGTACGTTTGAAGAGCACGATAGTAAACGCCTGCACGCCGAAACCGATAACGATCGCCGTAAGTATCAGCGCCTGCGGCAGCGGATCAGCGAATGGTTCGACGAGCGCCTCGGCCCCTTCCGGCACAAAGGCAGGCGTCCCCTTTGTCAGCCGCCCGACGGTAAAAATCATAAGGTTAGCGGCATGTCCGAGCAGGATCAGGCCGAAAATCACCTTCACGAGGCTTCTTCTCAGGATAAGATAGGTTCCGGCGGCATAGAGCACACCGACAATGACGGCAAGCAGAAACGTCATGAGCGCTCCTCCTCGGCAAGAGAAAAAATGATGCAGAGCGTGATCCCCAGCACAAGGAAGTATATCCCGAGATCGAACAGGAGAGGAGTCCCGACCTTACCTATGAACGGAATCCCCGTGTCGACCCAGAATGCTGTCATAAACCGCTCACCAGCAACAAACGAGGGCAGGGCGCTTGCGATTGCGGTCAGCAAACCGACCGCAATAATCCTGATCGGATCAAAACGGACCACGGTTTTTGCAGCTTGAATACCGTTTGCAATAAAGTACAGCGCATAAGCTGCCGCCGCGACAAGTCCGCCGACAAAGCCCCCTCCCGGTTCGTTATGCCCCCGTAAAAGGAGAAAAACCGAGAATATCAGCAACAGGAGCAAGAGATAACGCGACGCCGTGGCAAGAATAATGGAATACATACTACCGCCCTCCTCCGTCCGATCTGAGATTCAACAACGCAACAACACCAAGAGCGGCAACGGCGAGTACTGTGATTTCACCGAGCGTATCGATAGCCCTGAAATCCACAAGAATCACATTCACCACATTTCGTCCCTTTCCGCCCGGAACGCTTGTTTCGGCAAAGTACTGTTTCAGTCCGGACGAAAGCTCGAACGATGAAGCAGCAAGCACCGTAAACGTCATCAGCACCCCGACAGAAAGGGCTATTAACGCGTCCCTTCCCCTGTTGGACGAACGGGAAAGTTTCAGGAAGCCCGGAAGTTTATAGAGCACCAGCACGAACAGGATGACGTTGAGTGTCTCGATCGCAAAGGTTGTCAGGCCGAGATCGGGTGCGCCGTAGATCACGAAAATAATACCGATGGAAAACCCGAGGGCACCGAGAGCGACAATCGATTTCAAACGTGATCTGGAGTTGACGAGAAGCAGGGTTGAAACCAGAATGATAAACACAAGTGCCCCTTCGTAAAAGGTAATCGAAAAGTCGGGCGCGAAGCCAATCTCGCCCGCCGAACGGTAAAGAGCAAGGGAAGCCAGAGAGACCGTCGTCAAAACGATGACGATGATGTAGTTACGCAGGTAACCGTTTTGCACAAGCCGGGTCTGCACGGTTGCAAACCAAAGCACGCCCCGTAGCGTTGCCTCATACCAGGCCGAAGGCCTCATGAAAGCCGGCAGCGTCATCCGCACGACTTTTTCAGACATTTTTGACCTTATCAGATAAAGGGCACCTCCAATCAGAAGGGTCAAGAAACTGAGCAACAACACCAGATTGAAACCCTGCCATATGGTGATCTTCAGGCTGAGCGTCTCGGACAGAATGCTCAGCACCGACTGTTCGAGCATCGTTGCTATGAAAAAGTTGGGAAGGAGTCCGAAAAGCAGGCCGAGCGCCGCAAGCAGAGCCGGGCCAAGCAACATTTTGAGCGGAGCTTCATGCGGCTGGCGGGGAGTCTCCATCGTCTCACCCCAGAAAGGCTTGAATCCCACAAAAAGGGTAACCATCACCACAAAAGCGTTGGCAAGCACAGCAGCGGCTATAAGAAACATCCCCCAATATTCCAGTTCGAGAATTGATTTGTAAACCGTTTCCTTACCGATGAACCCCACAAGCGGAATAATTCCCATCATGGACAAGGAGGCGAGTGCCGCCGTAAGGGTCGTCAGAGGCATTCGCTTCCTCAACCCCCCGAGCTCCGCTGCATCGCGAGTCCCTGTTTCGTGGTCGAGTGTCCCTGCAACGAGGAAAAGTGCTCCCTTGTAGAGCGAATGAGCGATGAGATAGATGAAAAAGGCCTTGATCGCAAGTTTCGATCCGATACCGAGCAGCATGACAAGGGTCCCCAGCACGGAAAGCGTCGAGTAGGCAAGCAGCTTTTTCAGATCGGTTTGTTTGAACGCCAACAGAGCAGACAACACCATGGTCGATGCCCCCGCTACCAGAACCGTGTCCTGCCAAAGCGGCGTTCCTCCTATTTCATGGTTCATTCTTGCTATAAGGTAGACACCGGCTTTGACCATCGTTGCCGAATGGAGGTAGGCGCTCACAGGTGTGGGGGCCTCCATGGCATTGGGAAGCCAGAAATGGAAGGGAAACTGCGCCGATTTGGTAAACGCAGCGACCAGCACAAGCACCGTAATGGCGGGGTAGAGAACGTGGGTGGTGATAACACCGTTCATATCGTAGAAGGACGAGATCTCGAAGCTGCCTGTCACCCGGTAGAGCAATATGATGCCCACAAGAAGGGCCAGTCCTCCACCACCGGTTACCAGCAGCGCCTGCAATGCCGCTTTTCTGGATGACTCCTTGTGATGGTTGAATCCGATAAGCAGAAAGGAACTGATACCGGTCAGCTCCCAGAACACGAACATCAGGAGCATGTTGTCCGACAACACAAGACCAAGCATCGAGGTCATGAAAATGCCGATGTAAACATAAAACCTGCCGGTCTCGGCGTATCTCTTCATATAGGCACCTGCGTAAAGAAAGACCGCAGCACCGATAAGGGTAATTATCAAAACGAAGCTGAGGCTCAGCCCGTCGAGCAGAAAAGAAGCGTTGATACCCAGCGAAGGCACCCAGGGCACCGATTCCCGGATAACCTCGCCGGCGGCAATCTGAGGATAGCGCGACAAAAAGCCGAAAAACATGAACAGGGGAAACGTTACGGTGATCCAGCCGAAGTTCTCCCTGAACCGCTTATAGAGCAACGGCGCAAGCGCAGAAGCGCAGTACCCTATTGCAAGAAGGATGAGCAATATTTCAATGGTTTAATGACGGATTTTGTCACAGAACTAACCGCAGGAAAAGACCGGTTGTTCCCGGCAAGGAACTTCACCGGCTTGCAGCACCAATAAAAACAATCCACATATCTGAAAAGAAAAGCAAAAACAACATAGTATTTTCTGTAATCACTTCGCGAAAAGAGCAGCCGCAAACCAAAATGCAGATAAACAAGCCGTCCTGAATCGTTATAACAAATATCAGGATATTTGACGGAATCGACGAACGTCTTGTTGACGGCATGAATCGTTACTATTCTCGAAAAGGCGATCATGCCCTCTCTGTCATCGGGCAGGATTCTTCACTTCAACGTTCCGCCTTGTTTTGAACTGATCGTAACGGTTTTTTATGTAGATCATCATTCCCTACACCTGTCAGCAAGGAGATATGACCATGAAAAAGCTGTTGTTGATGCTCGTTATCGTTGGGAACCTGTTCATGCTCGCCGGAAAAACCGTCACGAAAGATTATATCCGGGCAGGTGAAAATGCAGTGAAATTTTCAGTTGAAAATACTCTTCAGCCATGGCTGATCTACGGAGGTGATGAGTCCTATGAACGTAGCGGGGTTCAGGATTTGCCGCCCACGCAAATGCCGTCAACGCAGTTCTCGTCACACGAGATAAGGCGTTCAGTCCTATACCCGACGGATTACGAATCGAGAACTGGTAATTGCAGACAAGGAACAAACCTTACTTATCGATAGCGATTTCAACGCGCCGGTTCAATGCTCTACCGTCGGGTTTGCTGTTGTCGGCTACCGGCTTTGACTCGCCGTATCCTTTCGCAGTCAGCCGTCCCGGAGCGATACCGTTGGCAACCAGCCATTCGACCACTGAACCTGCCCGCTTTTCTGACAGCGTCTGGTTGTATGTGTCGCTGCCGTCAGCATCGGTATGCCCCTCGATCACCAGCTTCAAATCCGGCCTGGCTTTGATCGCCTCGAGCACCTTGAGCAAGGTCTCCTTTGAAGCCGGCTTGATCGTCGACGCATCATAATCGAAGTAGATACCGTAGATGATGGCCCGACCGACCTTATCGAGGGATTGGCCGATGGCCCCTCCTCCATCCGGACTCTTTGCAATGCCCTGACCGCATTTCGGCGTCCTGCCGTCAGTCACCCTCGTTCCGTACCACAGCCCCTTGTACAGGCCGTTCTCATACCACAACCCGTTCAGAAAACTTCCATCCGACGTCAGCACCATCATGGCCGTTCCGACCTGGGGCCCGTCTTCAACCCACTGAAAACGGATAACGCGTCCGTCGGTGGTTCCGCTAAGCGTTCCGTTATCCCAGTCGTAACAGCCCTCGATAGACGTCCCGCTCTGAAGCAGCCGCATGAGATTGTAATTGGTATCATAAACACCCTTGATCGGTTGGGGAGTGACGGCAGCGCCGGAGAGAATGCCGTACGCCTCGAGCTCCATCATTTCCGTATAGTTCGGATCGCCCCAGTTCGAGAGGACTTCCAGCTTCAGCCATTGGCCGGGTGATGACTTTTGAACGGTAAATCCCTTCTTTTGGCCCTTGGCCGCCTCTCCCTCCAGAATAAGCTTGTACCCTTCAGAAGCGGATGTGTCGGACACGTAGAGCTTGAAACCTTTTGCGGAAATACCCGGGTAGCCGCTTTCCTCTACATTGGTGTTATCGATAGAAAACGATGTGATCGTATATCGCGATGGCAGTTCGATGACAAATGTATTCGGGTGCGCGCTCCCTTTTTTGCTGCACCATCCCAGGTCCGTCGTTCCGTCCAGAAGCAGCATCCCCGCCCATTTCTGATTGTATTCCGAAGTGGCAGAAATCAAGACCGAGCCGCTGGCGATGTTGAGAAGATCAGTTTTATCTGCAGCAATAGCTGGAATGCGTACCCATAAAACGGCGAAGACAATAAAGACGAAGATAGTAAAATGTCTCATGGTGTTCTCCTGTTCAGACAAAACCGATAATTGAAACATACTTTTTCAGTCTCCAACAAAAAAGACCACGTTAAGGCAAAGCATGCACCATAATATGCAATTTTAATGCAACTTTTCTCTTTACCCCCCCTTCAAGCACCTTACAACATCCGTGCAAAAACAGTACAGATTGAATTTTGGAAATTCAATCTGTACCTCACAATATGATACCGCCGTCACTGACCACAACATTGCACAGGTTTGGAGGTTCTTTTCCAGTTGTAACCATAGCAGGAACTCGCCAGAAAAGAATAACAGTCACGAAAGATTATATACGGGCCAGAAAAAATGCAGCTAAATTTTCAGTTGAGAACTCTCTTCAGCCATGGCCGATCCACGGAGGTGATGAGTCTTATGAACGAAGCGGAGTCCATGCTGTAGGATGGCGGGATATATCCGATTGGGTTACCCGTCATGACAATTGAACGCTGGGCTACCACGAACAAAGCCTGCATTACAAAAGACTTATTGTGGTTACGGAACGCTCATTCCATTCGATCCTCTGTCATACAGGCAGCGCTTTGTTGTACTCAGCGGTGCAAGCAGTTTCCGCTGTTCTCTGAAAATGTTCGGCCAATGCATCGTTAACCTCACCGAGATCAAAGAACTCGGGATCGATGTTCCCGCCCAACCATTCAATCATTGCCTGATGCTCAGGATGGGATGCATCATCCAGAACTTCTATGAGATCCTGGTATCCCCCTATGCCTCCGCAATCTTCAGGCGGACAAGCTCTTTTTCCTTTGATGCATTTCGGCAGCTTTACGGAGCCGTCAAAAGGAAGAATCTTTTCAAGGAGAACCTTGTGTGCCCATCCATCCCCAAAATCATATTCATAGATCAGAACATCCTTTTCACGCCTTAATATCTCCGACAAACGGTGTTTGTTTTCATCTTTCACCTGAAAACCGAACAAACCGTCCTCTTCATCATCGGGAACTCCAAAGATTTCCGGACCGGAGACGAATTGATGCAAATGACTGTCAGACCACCCCATCACGATCTGCCACACTTCGTGCAACTGCCCGAACGTAATCTCCGGTTGAACAAGCACCTTTCTCCAGATAGGCGGTTTCGAGCCGATCAGAGTTATTTTCAACTGGTACATAGACGTTTTTTGCGCTCTAAAACCTTATGCTCTTTTAATGCAGCGATGTTTGTGAATGGTTTATGTTCTGACTTTGGTGTGGCATTATTCAAACTCGGCGCGTTGCACGCCTGATTGCCGAATTATCGATTTGAGTGTTCCTATTCGAATTATTGGTGAATTTGACAAATTTCTTTACCGGAAAAGACTTTGAGTTTACCCAACCGCTACCTCCACGTGGGTAATATACACTTCACT
>JAKSDB010000200.1 GCA_022360415.1 Chlorobiales bacterium | reverse complement strand
TCTCTCGGCTATCGGTAAATGCAGGCCGCCGTCGATACCGATGGTGATGAATCCGCCCCGTTCTCCCCTGACGGCCATCCAGGAACCGACACCTAAAGAAAAATAGTCGCTGAAATAGTGGTGAACCCCAAGCCCGACAACCCCCATGTTCTCATCGTCCGAAACCTCCCATTCCTCATATATGGCATTGAGATAGCTGTTGGAAAGATTTGAGGTTTCAGAGGAGAAAACATGCCTGACCGGAATTGCCACAAACAAAAAAATCGCCAGCAACAGCGCAGATAATCTCGCAGAATGAGCCATACTTAACAATGAGTTTTGTAGTTACCAAAACTAAAAAACACGCCTATGATCATCACACCCCTTAATTACGTCATTTTCACACACCTAAAAAAAAGCGAGGGGATGTATCCGGTTGCAAGCTATTTCCTCCTGGCAAACAATGCCGCCGTGATCGTCATCGCAAGCCTCTACCAGGAGGATAAAGAAACGTTTATGCGCAAGATCAGCGACCAGACCATTCTCCTCGCCGCCGTTCTTTTCGTCTCTTTCGGCCTGATCGCCTACTTTTCAAACTGACCTATTGCTTTTCATGCTCAATCCCGAGCATTTGTGAACACCATACTTAACAAGCAAGCTTTTCTCTCAAGTCACACAAATTTAAGTTATTTAACCTACTGAACCACCTACTCTTAGATTCATACCTCGGGTTCCGATTCATCATCACGGAACAGGTTTACGTAGCTTTGATAGGTAAATTTCCTGTTTCGAACCTGCCCGGTAATTTCAGTCAATATCCCATGTTTTCGCAGGCGAGACACCAGCTCATTGGCCGCGGGATACGTTGTACCGATCAATTCCTGGACTTCCCCAACTGAAACAATGGGATGAATGTATAAATGTTCGAGTACTCGATGGCCATTGGCCGCCGCACGACCGAAATTCTCGGTAATTGTGCTGCGATGATCTTCTCTCAGTGTCAGGACCCGCCTCGCAGTTTCAGTCGCCTGCTTGCTCACCTCAATAACCCCTTGCAGAAAAAAAGCAAGCCAATCTTCCCACTGCCCATGATCGCGAACCGCCTGTAGTTTTTCATAGTACAGTTGTCGATTCTTCTTGAAGTAGTAAGAGAGATACAATACCGGCTTGAACAAGACCTCCTGCTCGCAAAGCAAAAAGGTAATCAACAATCTCCCTACACGACCGTTGCCGTCCAGGAAGGGGTGAATCGTTTCGAATTGCGCATGCGCCAACCCTATTTTTATCAATAATGGTGAATCTGTTTTTTCATGCAGAAACTGTTCCAGCTCTCCCATTTTATTTGGAACCTCATGAGGCGGCGGTGGTACAAAGACAGCCTCGTTGAGGGTACAGCCACTCGGTCCAATCCAGTTCTGACTGGTTCGCAGTTCGCCAGGTGTAAGATGAGAACCGCGGACTCCACGTAACAACTTGCCATGTATTTCACGGATCAAGCGGATAGAAACAGGGAGCGAGCCAAGACGCTCGATCCCATAATTCATAGCCTCAACATAATTAACTACCTCACCGACATCTTTCGGCCTATCTGGCAACAATACCTTGGCTTCCGCTGCTAATACATCTTGCAATGAACTTTGGGTCCCCTCGATCTGACTTGAGAGGACTGCTTCTTTTCGCACATACATAAACACAAACAAATCCGGGTGCGGCAACGTCTGTATCGATCCGTCAAGACGGCCCAAGGCAAGATCGGCCTTGGATAGAAGCCCTTGCAAGTCTTTATCGATCCTGACAGGTGGTGACGGGGGTAAAGGCGCCGGGATAAACGCTCGATAACCACTCATCTGTCTGATATAACGTCCTGCTCTTGCTGAACCGTCAATACTCGCATCGTGCATAGTCATAATAAATCGACACTTTATTATACCTACACAAAACGCCCATAATAAAGGCTACATTTAATATAAACGAATCTTCCGAATTTATGAATTGCTACCTTTAGTATGCAAAACATTGAAAAGGGAACTTGAACAAAGCTCACCGTATACAGTCCGCAACAAAAACCATGAAAAAGATCGAATGGGACTCATCCCTGTGCCAATATCCATTCATGGATCAAGCTCTTTGAAACGCAGTGAGCGATGCCCTTCAAACACAGTAAGAATAACAATATGGTCAGAAGTCTCTTTATAAACTATACGGTACTTTCCGACCAGTATCTCCCGAATTTCTGGCTGAGAAAGCTCTGGAACAACCCGACCCATGTTGGGAAAAGAGGCAATTGCATCACCTTTTTCAAGAAGTCGGTCAATAAAAGCGGAAGCTCGTTGCGGATTATCCTGAGCGATAAACCTTTCGATTTCTTCAAGCATTCTGAGTGCTTCGGCTGTCCACAGACAACAGGGAGCTTCTAAAAAGTGTCATGAGCGTTTCGAGTACAAGGCGGATGGAGCGCAGAAGCCGGAGCGTACTGATTGTACGTGAGGATTTCGAGCACCACCCAACGCAGCAATCGAGATGCGCAATAAGTTTTTAGAGGTGCCCAACAGTCATTGTTTTCCAGACGCTTTATTTTCTACAAGCCTCGCCCTGACCTCGTCAGTACTGTAGACCTCCCCTGATTCTGCTGCTCTCAAACCTTTCTCAACCGATTCGATAAATTGTTTGCGGTACACCAGGCTATCATACTCCTCGGGCGACAGAAGGACTCCGGCAGGCCTTCCGTTCTGGGTTATAATCAGAGGATGCCCTGTTGTCTGCACTTTTTTCAGACAGGAAGAAATACCCGACTTGAACTCACCCAATGGAATGATATCGTTTGCTATACGGATGTTTTTCATGATACATCACAACTTTATTCAGACCTGAATTCAGAACTTTATTTACACCACAATATATCCATCATTTCAGGTCCAGCCAAACCGCACCCCTTCTCTTGGACAAAAACAGCGTATTGCCATGTTGCCTGGCGGTCAATATGTATAAATACCCATATTATTGTATTTGCAAATAGCAAAGATCACCGTATTATTAAGGGTATGGCAAGACACATAGATTTCGAGTGGAATACCGACAAAGACAAGCTGAATCAGGAAAAGCACGGAGTTTCTTTTGCTTTGGCACAACTCGCTTTTCTGGATCATCAGCGTGTCATTCTCGAAGATCTTGAGCATAGTGACGAGGAAAAACGGTTTTATTGTCTCGGGAATGTGGCTGGAGGCATTTTGACCGTAAGGTTCACATATCGAAAGAATAAAGGGCATCCCTAAAAAGTGTCATGAGCGAGCAAAGTGCAAGGCGGACGGAGCGGAAAAACCGGAGTGTACACGGAGTACATGAGGATTTCGAGCACCGACTAACGCAGCATTTTGGGCGCGCAATAAGTTTTTAGAGGTGCCCTAAAATCAGGATTACTGGCGCCGGGTACTGGCGCAAAGGGAAAAAGATTTATGAAAAGGAAAATAAAATACACGGATGAGCCCATGGGCGAGGTGAAGGTTGTTGAGGATTTTCTTCCTTCACCCGAAGAGCTTGCGCTGAAAGATGAGACCGTCAAGGTTACGATCGCTCTCAGCAAAACCAGTATAGACTTTTTTAAAACCGAGGCCAGAAAGCATAATACGCAGTATCAGAAGATGATCCGCAGGTTGCTGGATGAGTACGCGTCGCATCAAAGCAACTGTTGAAATGATACTTGAACAACGTTTTTTCCTGCCATCCTTCTTTAGCAGATTTTCTATGCATTCAACTTCAGGCTTTTATTTTAGTTAGCGCATCGACAAGCAAATGTGTGTTGATGCGAATGGTGGTTGTCAGAGTAGTCCGTCAGGGTCAAATGTGTCGCCTCTTCCTGTCTGCACGTTGTAAATTTCAAACGAGTCGCCCTCCCTCCAAATCACCGCCATATTTTCTGCTGTGCAAAAGTCAATTATTCCTGTGCCTGGCTTTTTTGAGAAAACCAGAATTTCTTTGATGTCCGAAATTCCCATTTGTTGTTGAACAATCGAGAACTTATAGTATTTCAGTTGTCCGACACCTTTCACCGCTTGTTTTTCCTGGTCAGTAGCAGCCTCTAATATTGTCTTTACTTCATAGAGTAATGCGGTGTCTCCTTTAATGCTAAGGCAGTCAAACTTGCCTTCAAATAGTTTGAACCCACATCTGTCATTAAGAATAGCCAATAGACGAACTATTTCCTGATGTTCAGCAAGCCTTTTCTGTCGTGTTTTGATGGCATCTGACAGGTCAATGCTTACTGAGGCGATAAGTTTGAGAGCCGGGTCTTTTGCAATATCATTAACACCTACCTCTCTGAAAGTTGCTCTTTCTTTTGTCGGTACGTCATACTCTTCTTCGGTGGAAATCTCATCCTCTGTAACTACAATATTTCCGATAGGATAAGCTTTGCTTTCAATTCTGTCAATATCGTCAAGTTGGTCTGCTATGCCAGGAAGAATTTTTACAGCATTGGCAGCCATTGCTTCCGATGTTCCGGTCTCCTTAACGATTTCTGCAATGCTCAATTGCGCCAAGTTGCAAATACGTTCAAATTCTTCCTCTGAATCGTTTTCTGCTTCCAAAGCGAGCATAAGCTTAGGTGTGTCAATTCCGGGAAATTTGTTTACGAGTTTCAAAAGAATTCTATATGGATGGCTTATTTCACCGTCTGTTCCCTCAAGCCCTAACTGAAGGATTGCATTTTTCCAAAGCCCCTTTCTTAAATCCGCCGAATCTGTTCCAAGTAGTTGTTTCGCAACAGAACTCAGTTTCGCCTTTTTATCTGGAAATACTGTAATAAAACCAAGCAATTCAAAGAACCTCCTGATATCTCGTGAGACTGTGAGATACCCCCTACTTGTCACTGATTTTTTTTGCTCTCTTGCCAAGAATTCCTCAACCGAAAGAGTTTTGTCTCGATAGGTGTAAATTCCATTGCGTGTTAGTTTTTCTCCCAAATTTTCGTCTGTGAGAGCCACATCGTTGTCTATAAGTTGTTTGGCCACAGCCAGAGCACTGAACAACTTCTCAAGGTTATTGAATTGATGTGGAAAATTCTTCACTTTGCAACTTCAATTTGATCAAATTCTTGAATTCGAGTGTTGACAGTTTCAAAGTAATCAGGGTTAATTTCTGTTGCCAGAAATTTCCGCTCGTTAAACAAGGCACTGACACATTCGGAACCACTTCCGGCAAATGGAATAAAGACTAAATCTCCTTTATTGCTGAAATGCTGAATTAATCGGTCACAAAGTGCAAGTGGTTTTTGAGTTGGATGGTCAACTTTTTCATCGGCAAATCGCTTTCCAGCAAGTGTTGGAAATGCCCATACGTCTCCGGCCAACCTACCTCTAGGATTGGGCTGCCAAACTTTACCGTTTTTCGTGATTTTATTTTTTAGGCGTTCTTGACTTTTGTAAGGCTCCCGGATTTCATGGTATGTAAAGTCATCTGTTTTTGTGAACCACAAAAGCGGTTCATAAAAGGCGTTCAGTGTCTTGTAGCCTGAAAATCCATTTTCATAATACCAAATAATTTGGCGTTGATATTTTAAGTCCTTCTCGTATAGATAGCACTGTATGTAACAGATGTAATGGTGAATACCATAAATGAAAATGGAACCAGACGGGTTTAAAACTCTAACGCATTCATCAATCCATTGCTTGCTCCAATCAAGCCAGCTTTCAACATCTTTCCAGTGGTCACTTTTGTTGCCAAAGTTTTTTTTGAGGTTGTAAGGAGGGTCTGCAATTATCAGGTCAACCGATTGGCTGTCCATGCCCTGCATGAATGTAATACAGTCCTCAAGATAGATATTGTTAACTTCTTTCATTTACTTTTTGGAGTATTAAAATGTATTGATGATGGATGTTTTCAACGTAGCAAAAAGGATAGCCATATGGATAAAGTTTCTTAGCATTCTGCATCAGCGCTTTTATTCCTTTCAGGACAAAGTGCTTTTTGACTTCTTTGTTGGTCAACTTGCTTATCAAGTCAGCATGAAAGGCAACGAATTCCGATTTATGCCGAAAATCGCTTACAATGATGTTCATGTATTTTCCTGGCTTCAGAATGTCGTAGCAATTCAGAAAGATGGCTGAAAGCTCGTCAAGGAATTGATTGTAATCTTCAATATTGCCTAAGTCAAAATCATTCTCACTGTACTTGGTAACGTGCCCGTTCAGTACCCGCTCATTTGCTTTGTGATCCTTCTTCTCTAAAATGTTCCAATACGGGGGTGAAGTGACTATGAAGTCGAAAAAATCCTTATTAAAGTATTTCTTCAGATTCCTACTATCTTCGCAAATCAAATGCTTATCATCAATTTCATAGTTGGATTCTTCTGACAAACGTTGCCTCGTAACTTCACACCATTTTGGGGATAACTCAACCCCAAATCCCTCACGGTTGGTCTCAAGACAAGCTTTTACTGTAGAACCAACGCCCAAGAACGGATCAAGAACTTTTCCTCCTTCTTTGGTGAAGAACCTAATCAGTTTGGTAATGTCCGTAAACGAGAACGGTGCAGGGTGCATCTTCTCGTATTTTGCTTCTGGACTTTTGGCACCAAGCCCTTTTTGAAAAAAGAAACTCTTTGTCTCCTGAATCCACTCCTTAGCGGTCAGGTCATTGAGTTGGTTTCTTTTATCAATTTTCGGTTCTTCTATTATTTCCTGTATTTCAGGCATTTTCCTTTGTTTTTAAGTATTTGATTTTTTTCTCCGCAACTTTCAAAACCTTTGGGTCTCCTTGTTCTTCAAGCACTTTGTAAGCAATTTGGTCGCTCAAATACTCGGACAGCAAGTAATCTTCATTTTGGCCAAAAATCTCAGCAAGTTTTTTAATGATGTCCCGATTCGGCTGCCTTGTGTTTCGCTCAATTTTACCAAGTAAAGAAGGGTCAATGTCTAATTGAGCAGCAACTTTTCTCAAAGGAAGTCCGGCACTCTCCCGAAGTACCCTAATGTGCTCTCCAAAAGTCAAAATTGTTTGTCTGGACATTTCTTTTTAGGTCAATATTTGTCCTAATATACGGACAAAATCCGAAAGGACAAAAAATGTCCGACCAAAGTATAAAGTTCGAACGGCGGAAAGATTTAAGCACATTTGGCTGCTGAAGCGGCGAGTCTTTTTGCATGACTGCTAACTTACCTATCTATGTTACTCTACATCCCCTTACTTCCTCTATCGGACGAATATGCACAACACAGTAGCGTGTTTGTTATGACTGTTGAGTCGCTGTAGCGCTTTTGCAGAAGCCATGGCCTGAGCATCAAATCGATCGCCCCATCCGATTCAGGAATAGAAATGCAAGACATTGTACGGCAACCAAAACAACTTAGCGTAACGAGAAAAAATATTGATTTTCAACTCCTACTTCCCGATACAGAACTGCCCGAAGATGACATTCAGAACCTCTTCGTTCACCACCTTACCGGTGATCTCGCCGACGTAGTCGAGGGCGGAGCGGAGTTCGAAGGCTATGAGTTCGGTGTCGGACTGTGCGTCGATCAGTTCACGGGCGTTCTGCAGGGCGTCGGCGGCATTGCGCAGGGCTTCGTAATGGCGCATGCTGGTGACGAGCACGCTTGCATCATGCAGCTTGTCCAATCCCTCGACCATGGTATTCATCTCGGCCTTCAACTGATCGAGCCCTTCTTCTTTCAGGGCTGAAATACCGAGCACTTTACAACCGGTTTTCTCGGCAACTTTTTCCGAGCGTTCAGCGCTGTCTTCTGCGGTATCGGTCTTGTTCGCAACAACCAGCAGTTGTATGTCGGGATGCTTTTGCCGTAGCTCGGCAATTGCTTCTGTATCCTCCTCATAATCGGAAGACCCGATGTCCATCAGGTAGAGGATCAGGTCGGCTTCGGCAATTTTCTCATAGCTACGCCGGATGCCCTCGTGCTCGATCTCTTCCTGTGCCTCGCGGAGTCCGGCGGTGTCGGTCAAGCGAAACATGGTTTTGTCGTAGATGAAACACTCCTCGATATAGTCCCTTGTCGTTCCCGGCATGTGGCTGACGATCGCCCGTTCCTCGCCGAGCAGGGCATTGAGCAGGGTCGATTTACCGGCATTGGGTTTGCCGATGATGGCGGTTGCCACCCCCTCGCTCAGCAGCCTGCCGTGCTGGTAGGACTCCACCAGTTTTTCGACTTCCTGTTGCAGCACCCGGACCTGTTCGGCCAACTCCTCCCGGCTCTGGAATTCGACGTCCTCTTCGCTGAAGTCAAGCTCCAGTTCAAGCAGCGCGCACGATTGCAGGAGCTGCTCGCGCAATCCACCGAGTTTTTCAGAAAGGCCGCCCTTCATCTGGTTGACCGCGGTCCGGTAAGCCGATTCCGACCGGGCATGGATCATTTCGCCGATCGCTTCGGCCTGCAGGAGGTCGATCCTGCCGTTCAGAAACGCTCTGCGGGTGAATTCGCCTGGTTCGGCAAGTCGGCAGCCGTTATCGAGCAGCAGCTTGAGCACCTGCTGCGTCACCACCGGCCCGCCGTGACAGGTGATTTCAACCATATCCTCGACCGTGAACGAATCGGGAGAGCGAAATACCAGCACAATCACCTCGTCGATCATTCGTTCCCCATCGTGGAGCGTTCCGAAATGAGCGGTATATCCCGAAGAGTCCGCCAGCGATGTTTCCGGGGAACGAGCTTTGGTGAATATCTTGTCGGCGACAGTAAAAACACCCTCACCGCTCATCCTCACAACGGCAAGGGCACCGACCCCAACCGGAGTAGCTATGGCTGCTATGGGTTCGCCCTGGACAGGGCTGGAGAGTTCTTTATCCATGACAGGTTTTTCATGTATATCAGAGGGGCCTTACGACAACCTGATCCGGCAGCATGCCGTCCGGCATTTCTATCAACGAGAGAATGAACGCCGCAAGCTCCTCCGTTTTCATCAGTTTTTTCGGTTCTATCCCCGCACGCTCAAAAAACTCCGTGCCGGTAGATCCCGGATTGATGCCACAGACCCGTATACCTTCTTCCCGAAGCTCTTCGACCAGCGCCTCGGAAAAACCGTTCAGGCCGAACTTTGAGGCACAGTAGGCCGATCCGTTCCTGAATCCGCGCTTTCCGGCAATCGATGCAACATTGACAATTGTTCCACGCTGCACTGCTTTCATGCCGGGTACAGCCCTCCGTGTACAGAGAAACGCCGCTGTCAGATTGGTCGCTATCAGCCTGTTCCACTCTTCCGGCTCAAGCGTCTCTATACTGCCGAAAAGACCGAATCCCGCATTGTTGACCAGCACATCGACACGTTCACGTTCATCGAGAACCCTGTCGAATGCACGGTCGATCTCTTCAGGTTTTGTCACGTCGGTCTGAACCCAAGTGAACAAGGGATGGTCGACCGACGACGGGCGACGACTGAAGCCGTAAACCGAAGCCCCTTTTTCAGTGAGCAAGTCACATAACTCATGCCCGATACCCGAACTTGAACCCGTCACCACCGCCGTTTTGTCTTTCAGATCCATAACTCCCTTTTTTCAAAAAGTAAAGCTCTTATTGGAACCTCTCTAAATTGTCGTGAGCATGTTGAGTACGAGAGTGCCCCTGATGATTTTGAACCCGACTGGTCGGGACAACGAAGTAATCAGGATGCGCAACAAATTAATACCTAAATTGAGCGATTGTCGAGCATGCCGGAGATGCAAGGCACAGGGAATGCCGCTGTAGTGATCTACCGCAAGTTTCCTGTAACAAAGCAGATCCGGTATGATCGGCAATCCCGAAGGGTTTCAAAAAATGCGGCTCTCTATCAGTTTTCAAACTCACCTGGCAGGTTATGGATAATCTCTATACAAACACAGTATAACAGAATGTTTTTGATAAACTTACTATTATGGAGCATTTGTTGAAACGCTCGGTTTAGGTTATAGAGGCTCCCAATCAAAATTACTGAAAATCATGCATAATATAGTAACTTTGCCACCGGACAGAAGATCGCCGGAACATCTGGAAAAAACCCTCGCATCATCACCATGGAATCATCAAAGAAACATGACATGGAGACCCTCAAGGGTGAGGTGCTTCACAATCAAGGGAACAGTTTGCAGGAAAAATTCGACCGGGTGGTCAAGCTGGTACAGGTGCTCCGTTCCGAATGCCCCTGGGACCGTAAGCAAACCCCGGCATCGCTCGCACACCTTCTGCTCGAAGAAAGTTACGAGCTTGTCCATGCGATCGATGAAAACGACGACCGGGAGCTGAAAAAGGAACTCGGCGACCTCTTCCTCCATGTTGCTTTCCAGGTGCTGATGGCTGAAGAATCCGGAAAGTTCACTTTTTCCGAGGTCTTCGATGCGCTTTGCGACAAACTCATCAACCGTCATCCCCACGTTTTTGGCGAAACCGTTGCCGACAGCGAACAGGAGGTTCTCAAGAACTGGGAATCCCTCAAGATGAAAGAAAAAGGGAGAAGGAGCCTCCTCGACGGCGTACCCAAAGCGATGAGCGAACTGCTTCGCGCCTACCGGGTGCAGAAAAAAGTTGCCGGTGTCGGCTTCGATTGGACAAACGAAGAGGGAGTGCTCGACAAACTGGCCGAGGAGATCGATGAACTCAAACAAGCGACTTCGAAAGAAGAAAAAGAAGCCGAATTCGGGGATATTCTTTTCACCATCGTCAATTACAGCCGGTTCATCGGAGCAAATCCCGAGGACTCGTTGCGCAAATCCACGAACAAGTTCATGAAACGTTTCATGGCGGTAGAGAAACTTGTCGCACAGTCAGGGAAAAGCTGGCAGGAACACACCGCCGACGAGTTGGAGGTGTTGTGGGAGAAAGTGAAAAGAGAGCAATAAAAGAGATTATTCGAGTGTCCTGAGGTAACCACGAATAACGTTGACAAAATCCTCAAAATCAGTCAATCTGTTAGAAAAAATATCAAAGGTGATTGCATCATCGACATCATCATAAAGATGAATCAACCTGTTTCGAAATCTTGCCATCTCGGCAAAGGTCTTTTGTCCTGCTTCAGGAATAACAGAACCGCCTGTAAGAACTCTGAAACAGTCGGCATAGGATTCGGGTTCCTGCAAATTGAGAGAACTCACAAGATGGCGGCAAACATCAATCATTGCTTCAATACATAGCTCGATATTGCGCTCTACAAAGCGCTTTCTGACAACATCCTCCTGAAAATCCTCAAAATTCATGAATGACAGTCGCCGCAGCTCCTGCAAATACACGAGGATTCTGCGAAGTTTTTTTTCTATGACTGCATTATCAGGCATATGATTTCTCAGGGTTCAAATAACGATACTCATCATATTCCCGCATTGTTCTTTCACGATACATCCTGTATGCACGTTTGTTATGAAGAACAAGCATCTGATGATTTTTCTGAATTTGGTGACGCAGAAATACCCCCACCGAATTCAGAATAACAAGGTCAACCTCCCTCCCTGCAATATCGGACAGCTTTTGTTCGAGAACAAGCACATCAAAGCCCCGTGGGACGGCTGCTTCAAGAAAGAAAATCGCGACATCCAAGTCACTGTCTTTACGCTCTTCACCTCTTGCAAACGAGCCAAAAACCATCCCGAAAGACACATCACTACGGCTTTTGAGGTACTGCCTCAGCCGCTCAATTTCGCTATTTGCCGAACCCTTGGTTTGCATACTATCTCTTCCGGTATAACCTTCTACCGCCTTCATGAAATCATTTTGGTATGTTCTTTAACCTTTATGATAACAACTTCACTGACCCTAAACAATCCCTGTCCCCGAAAGGTAACTGTCGAACCGGGTTTACTGACACCGACAGACGAAACAGGAGCAATACGGCTGCGGGAGACGGGAGAAATGATTTATATTGGTGTACTCATATAATAGGTACTTCTAACCCAATAACTATGCTCATCCACTCTCTCAAGAGAAATAATCCGGTTTTTAAAAAAGCGACTTCTTCTTTATTCTTTCCGCTTTTCGCAGTTTTGCTGCTGCTTTTCACGGTACAGCAGACTGCCTCGGCTGAGAACGGCTCGGTTCTTCCGAAGCTCAAGCTCAAAAAAAACGTCTCGTCACAGGATGTTCTGCGCTCGGCCCCATCCGGCAACCTTCTCCCGAAATCGACAACCACCGTCTGCCTCTGGGACGGAAGAGGAGAGTTTGGCAAGGAACATTTTCAGTGCAAGCCGGAAGTACGGGTTCATATCGGCAGCGAATCGGCTGAAAAGCAGCTCGAAAAATGGTGGGTGTCATGGTCGACCGAACAGACCGGCTTTGCCAAAGCGATCTACCAGGTTTCGATGTTCCCGTTCCCGTCCGGCTTCGACAACTGGCAGTCGCCCCCAGGTCTTTTGAAAACCGGTACAATAGCAAAGTGGTCGGGCACCGGCGAACAGCCTTTTTTCACCATCGACCTATCATCTTCCCTGTCAGGGCAGGAAACATCGGCGGCAAAAACACTGGCTCCCGCTTTGAAAAAGCAACAGTTCAAGCAGAAACAGCCTCTGACCTTGCAGAAAAAAACGTTGCCGACGCTGACGAAAGTAAATCAGAAAAAACCGGAATTTCAGCAATCAAGCACAACTCCGCAATTCAAACGAACTACGGAAACCCCTCGCGCCTATTCGCTCTATG
>JAKSDB010000058.1 GCA_022360415.1 Chlorobiales bacterium | reverse complement strand
GAATATTTCAACAACGGGGTCGATCCCACCTCATCTGTTTCGCGCTTTTGGGAAGCGCACGATCTGATCATCAAGGCGTGGACCGAAACGGGCCCCTTCGTTTGGCAGGGCGAGCATTTCCATATTCCGAACGTCAATCCCTGGCCGCGCCCGCTGCAAACGCCCCATCCGCCGATTTGGATTCCGGGCCACGGCTCGTTCGAGACGATCCGCAAGGTCGCCGAATACCGCTACACCTATCTCGCGATCTTCGCGCCCTCCTGGTTCCACAAGAAAAGCTTCGACCTCTTGCGCAAGACGGCGAATGATTTCGGCTACGAGGCGAAGGAGGACCAGTTCAATGCCTGCGTGCCGACCTATGTCGCCGAAACCGACGAACAGGCGCATCGCGAAGCCAAGGCTCATATTTCCTGGGTGTTCAACACCGGCCTCAAGATCCCGTGGGAGATCTATTTCCCGGCCGGCTACATGAGCAAGCCCTCGTTCGCGAACTTCATGGGCGCGATCATGAAGTACAACCTCAAGCCGATCTCCGAGCTCAGCTATGACGAGATGCTCGAGGACGGCTACATCATCGTCGGCTCGCCGCAGACCGTGATCGACAGATATGCCGCCTACTGCGAGGACCTCGGCGCCGGCGGCATGGTGCTCGCCGGCTCACCGATCGGCCCCATGCCGCATTGGATGGTGATGAAGAACATGCAGATCTTCGCGGAAGAGGTGATCCCGCACTTCCGAGACGAGGAGGGCAAGCCCGACTATATGAAGCAAGAGCGCCTGATCGGGCGCACCTATGCCGAGCGCGCGACGACGGTGGGCAAGCCGGCGCAACCGGCCCGCTCGATCGTCACCGGCTCGGACCAGCTCATCCCCCACCGGGAGGCGCATCTTCCGGAGGTCATCGACCCGACATTCGGGGATACCAAGGCAGCCGCGGAGTAGGGGCGGCATGCGACGTCAGCCGCAAGTGTGGGCACCGCGAGCCTCCCATCGTCATTCGCGGGCTTGACCCGCGAATCTATGAACACAGGCTCAACCCATTGTGATTCTTAACTGTCCGCCCGTGTTCATGGATCTTCGGGTCAAGCCCGAAGATGACGGTTGGGGAG
>JAKSDB010000339.1 GCA_022360415.1 Chlorobiales bacterium | reverse complement strand
TCCTGCTTTCTTGCTTCCTCTTCTTCCCGCTGTTTCTGATAGAGCTGGGCACGCAGCATTTTCATGGCGCGCTCGCGGTTCTGAAACTGCGAACGTTCCTGCTGACAGGAGACAACGATGCCGGAAGGAAGGTGCTTGATACGCACTGCGGTTTCAACCTTGTTGACGTTCTGGCCACCCTTGCCGCCGCTGCGGAACGTGGAGAGTTCGAGGTCTTCCTTGCGGATATCGATATCGGCGTCCGGCGGTGCTTCAGGGTAGGTAAAAACACTGGCAAACGAGGTATGGCGGCGGGCGTTCGAGTCGAACGGTGATACCCGTACCAGACGATGTACCCCGTTCTCGGCCTTCAGGTAACCGTATGCATAAAGGCCCTGGATTTCAAGCGTGGCGGTTTTGATGCCGGCACCTTCACCTTCCTGATAGTCGTCGGTATACACCTTGAATCCTTTGCGTTCAGCCCACCGCATGTACATGCGGTAGAGCATCTCCGCCCAGTCCTGCGCTTCGGTTCCTCCTGCGCCAGCATGGATGGTAATCAGGGCGTTGCCCGGATCATCCTTGCCGGAAAGCATGTTTCTGAACTCGATAGCCGTGATTTCCTGCTCTATGGTGTCGAGCCGCGAATCAATTTCCTCAGCGAGAGACTCCTCTCCCAGTTCTTCGGCAATCTCCAGCTCTTCTTTCAGTTCAGCACTCTCTTTTTCGAGCTTTTGAAACCCTTCGGTCCAGGTCTTGTGCTCATTGATCTCTGCCAGAATCTTCTGGGCTTCCTGCTGGTTTTCCCAGAAGTTTTCTTCAGCGGTGATCTGTTCAAGCTCCCCTATCTTTTTCAGCTGTTCTTCAACGTCAAAGATACCCCCGTAACTGTTCTATGCGGTGGTGGATTTCGTGCAGGCGCTCTTTTTCGGATTCAAACATTATTTTTCTCCAGATTTTGTGTCTACAGGCAGGGGTTTGCAACAGGGAATTTCAATCCTAAAAAATCATTTTTTTCACATAATGCAAACGCAACTTTTCCCTATTTTGCATCAGTTTACAACAGATATACCCTTTTTGCAATGAGCCATACCTTTTACCAGCTCAAACCTTCTATCAGCAACCGGAAGTTCGATGGCAGGAGGCGTGTCATTATCGAGGGCGTTTCACCCGAGATCGATGACGGACGTTATCCTGCCAAAAGAGTTGCCGGGGAGAAAGCTCGGGTGAGAGCGGATATTTTTACCGACGGGGCCGATACGG
Source organism: Chlorobiales bacterium (assembly GCA_022360415.1). GTDB lineage: Bacteria > Bacteroidota > Chlorobiia > Chlorobiales > Chlorobiaceae > Prosthecochloris. The sequence continues at coordinate 2,577 of JAKSDB010000339.1, read as the reverse complement.
TTCGAGCGGAGCTGTGCCACCGGGCAGGATCGTCAGGAGCATGGAAGCGCGTTCCCATGAAGCCGCTTGTCAATGACAGCTGGGAAGGAATGTTTATCGCGGGAGTTCCTGGTGTATGGGAGTATACCGTCGAAGCATGGATTGACCATTTCCAGACATGGCGAAAAGGGTTGATCAAAAAGATCGATGCGGGGCAGGATGTTTCCCTTGAACTGCGAATGGGGGCAGCGATAGTTGAACAGGCGGCCGGTCGTGCATCGAAAAAAGATGCTGTACGGTTACGGGAACTGGCATCCGTGATGAAGGCTGGCGACGCGTCCGTTGCGGAGTCGGCAGCACAATGTGAGGAGCTTCACGATTTGATGCAACGATACCCTGACAAGGAGTTCGCAGTGCGGTATGACAGGGTTCTTAAACTGAGGGTTGACCAGAAAAAAGCCGGATTCAGTACCTGGTATGAATTTTTCCCCCGATCATGGGCACAAGAGCCGGGCAGGCATGGGACGTTCAAGGAGTGCCAGCGCCTCTTGCCGCTTGTTTCCCGGATGGGGTTCGATGTTGTCTATCTGCCGCCTATCCACCCGATCGGTTCGACGAAGCGCAAGGGGCGGAACAACGCTCTGGTTGCCGGACCGGATGATCCGGGCAGCTGCTGGGCGATCGGAAGCAAAGAGGGAGGCCATAAAGCTGTGCACCCCGAACTCGGGACCGTAAAGGATTTCGAAGCATTTATCCGTGAGGCTGAAAGGCACGGCATCTCGGTGGCTATGGACATTGCTTTCCAGTGTTCTCCCGATCATCCTTATGTGAAGGAGCATCCGCAATGGTTCAAATGGCGGCCTGACGGAACGGTGCAGTTTGCGGAAAACCCGCCGAAAAAGTATGAGGATATTCTGCCGATCGATTTTGAAACAAAGGACTGGGAGAGTCTGTGGATCGAACTGAAAAACGTCATGCTTTTCTGGATGAAAAAAGGGGTCAGGATATTCAGGGTAGACAATCCGCACACCAAGGCATTTCTGTTCTGGGACTGGGCGATCAGCGAGATAAAAAAAGAGTACCCGGATGCTGTGTTTCTGGCCGAAGCATTCACGCGTCCGAAGGTTATGGCAAGACTTGCCAAAGGCGGGTTCAATCAGTCGTATACCTACTTTACCTGGAGAAACACCAAGAAAGACCTGCAGGAGTACCTTACGGAACTGACGACGACGGAAGTTAAAGAGTACATGAGGCCGAATTTCTGGCCTAACACCCCGGATATTCTGCATGAAGAACTGCAGGCGGGGCACCGATCCACATTCATTGTCCGGCTGGTGCTTGCTGCGACGCTCTCGTCGAATTACGGTATGTACGGGCCGGCTTACGAACTCTGCGAACATGTTCCTGTCAGAAAAGGAAAAGAGGAATACCTCGATTCTGAAAAGTACGAGATCAAGCAGTGGGATATGGACAGGCCGGGCAATATCCGGGCCGAAATTACGGATGTAAACCGTATCCGCAGGGAAAATTCCGCACTTCAGCAGACAAACAATATCGAGTTTGTAAGGATCGATGCCGGTGAAGGGCGCGAGCACGAGATGCTCATGGCATATGTGAAACGCTCGTCGGACGATTCGAATATTATTCTTACCGTCGTCAACCTCGATCCCCGGAACATTCATGCCGGATGGCTGCGGTTTCCGCTCGAGCATTTCGAGTTGCCCCATACCCATCGTTTCAGGGTAGAGGACCTCATGAACGGCCGCACCTATGAGTGGGACAGCGAGTGGAACTTTGTCGAGCTGAACCCCGAACAGATGCCGGCGCACATTTTCAGGGTTCACTTACATCCATAGGACCCGCAATTCACCATTCCGGAATTTTATCCACTATCATTACACACTTTATGCCGCGAGCTTCCGAAGCATATCAGCCTGAACCACTCTGGTACAAGGATGCCATCATTTACGAGGCGCACGTTAAGACTTTTCATGACAGCAACAATGACGGTATCGGTGATTTCGAGGGGCTGCGCCAGAAGCTGCCGTATCTGGAAAGCCTCGGCATTACAGCTATATGGCTGCTGCCTTTTTACCCGTCGCCATTGAAAGATGATGGTTACGATATTGCCGATTATATGAGTGTAAACCCGGACTTCGGTACCATCGAGGATTTCAAAACCTTTCTCGATGAAGCCCATGAACGTGGTCTCAAGGTTATTACCGAGCTGGTCATCAACCATACGTCGGATCAGCATGGATGGTTCCAGCGTGCCCGGAAAGCCAAGCCTGGATCGGTCGAGAGGAATTACTACGTATGGAGCAAGGATCCCGGAAAATATGCCGATGCGCGGATCATTTTTCAGGATTTCGAGGCTTCGAACTGGAGCTACGATGCTGTTGCCGAAGAGTATTATTGGCATCGTTTCTACCACCATCAGCCTGATTTGAATTTTGAGAACCCGGCCGTGGAAAAAGCGATTTACAAGGTGCTTGATTTCTGGCTGGAAATGGGTGTTGACGGTCTCCGGCTCGATGCCGTACCCTATCTCTATGAAGAAGAGGGAACCAACTGCGAGAATCTGCCGGGAACCCATGA
>JAKSDB010000432.1 GCA_022360415.1 Chlorobiales bacterium | reverse complement strand
GTTCATGAACAGGTAGGAGAGAAGATAGAAAAGCGTTGCCTGCGTCCCAAGCTCATCCATGACGATGATACCAAGCAGGATGTAACCGGCATGAGCAATGGAAGAGTACGCAAGCAGTCTCTTGACATTTGTCTGCCAGAGGGCAACAACGTTGCCGTAGACCATCGAAGCCACGGAAAGGATCATAAGCAGGATCAGCCATTCCGAGCCCGGTGTCAAAGCACCGTTCTCCGGACCGTGCGGCACCGCGACATAGAAAAACCTGATAAGCAGGGCAAATCCTGCTGCTTTTGAGGCCACGGACAGAAACGCGGTAACCGGAATCGGTGCGCCTTCGTAAACATCCGGGCTCCAGAAATGAAAAGGAACTGCGCCGACCTTGTAGCCGATACCTGCGAGAATCATGATCGAGGCGATCATCAACGTTACCGGATCGTAACCCCGCGATAAAAGCACGCTGCTGATTTCTGAAATATTGGTCTGGCCGGTAAGACCATACAGGATCGAAAAACCGTAAATCATCAGGCCGGAAGATACGGCGCCGTAAACAAGGTATTTCAACGAGGCTTCCGTCGAACGCTGTTCGCGCTTGAGATAACCGGTCAGGACATAGGCGGCGAGGCTGACAAGCTCCATGGAAACCAGAATCATCACCAGGTCTGTGGACGATGCCATCATAACCATACCGATCACCATACCGACAACAAGCACGTAATACTCGCCTACTCCCGAGGTCCTGTTGTTGAGCTCGTCCGACAACATCGAGAGAAAAACGGTCAGTATACCAGAAAGCACGAAAAAATATTTGAAGAACAGCGCAAACTCATCAATCACATACATACCGAAGAAGATTTCCTGGCCGGTCATAGTATGCTGCTGCCAGATAAACCAGAGGCTGCCTACAAGGCCGATCAACGACGTTACCGAAAGCAGGTAATGCTTCTTCGGTCTGAAAATCAGATCAACCAGGATCAGCACAAGAAACAGAGCTGAAAGGTAAATTTCCGGCAGATAATATGCGACACTGGATTTCAGCGTTGTAATGACCGCCTGAATTTCAGCACCGGATGGTAGCTCGTACATGTTTGTAACGTGAATGTTCGGAAAAACGTTATTCGTTAACAGGAAAACAGGATTCTATCCTCATATCAGTTCAGCGCGGTCAGTACAACCGGAGACAATACTTCGACAAGCTTGTTGATGCTTGAGGTTATCATACCGAGAACCGGCATCGGATAAACACCGAGGATAATGATGATTGCCGCAAGCGGAACAAGCATTGCAAGCTCTCTGCCGTCGAGATCGTTCTTGCCCTTCCAGTCATGGAAATGAATCTGCTCATTTCCTTCTGCATCTTTCTGTAATTCATAGGCAGCATCGGGATTCCTCGTCCCAAGAAACATTCTCTGCAGAGACCAAAGCAAATAAGCCGCACCGAACACGATACCGAGAACAGAAACAATGGCGACGTTTCTTATCAATTCGGAACTGAACGCCCCGACAAAAACAAATGCCTCCGAGATAAACCCGCTGAGCCCCGGAAGACCGAGGGAAGCAAACCATGCAATGGTCACAACACCGGCATAAACCGGCATGTAGGACGCAAGCCCGCCGAACTTGTCGATCTGGCGTGTATGCGCGCGGTCATAGATAACACCGACAAGCAGGAAAAGCATGGCTGTAATGGTTCCATGGTTGAACATCTGGTAGAGCGCGCCTGTCATACCCTCGGTATTGTTGGCCGCAAGTCCGAGCAGCACATACCCCATATGGCTGATCGAAGAGTAAGCAACGAGCTTTTTGAGGTCCGTCTGCGCAAGAGCACAAAAAGCGCCGTAAATGATATTGATCGCGCCGAAAACAGCTATCACGTACAGCGAGGCCTGGAAAACTTCGGGGAAAAACGGAAAATTGATTCTCATCATACCATAGGTGCCGAGCTTCAGCAGAATTCCGGCAAGGATAACCGAAATCGGTGTCGGCGCCTCGACATGAGCATCGGGAAGCCAGGTATGGAAAGGAAACATCGGAACCTTGATGGCAAAACCGATAAACAGTACGATAAATGCCGCATAACGCCATGCGACACTTTCAGGCCCGAAAATAGTGCCCTGAATGTAGTTCTCCTGACTGGCCATTGCAACAAGGCTGAACGTATGGTTGCCGGTAGCAGGATCGATAACGCTGAAATACAGCCCGATCATGACCAGCAGCATGAAAACAGAACCGAAGAGGGTGTAAAGGAAAAACTTGATCGCGGCATATTCCCTGTTCGGCCCTCCCCATATACCGATAAGGAAGTACATCGGAAGAAGCATGAGCTCCCAGAACACGTAAAACAGGAAAAAGTCAAGGGCGACAAAGCACCCCATCATCGCGGTGCTGAGGATGTTGAAGAGAATAAAATAGCCTTTCACCTGCTTCTGTATCGTCCAGCTCGAAAGCACCGCAATAATGGAAATCAGCGCGGTCAAGAGCACCATGGTAATCGACAGGCCGTCAACCCCGAGGAAATACTCGATGTTGAGTGTACCGAAGTTACCGAGATCAAGAGTAATCCAGGGCAGCCTCTCGACAAACTGAAACGAGCCCTCGAGCGAACCGTTCGCCGCCGCGGTAATTCCGGGCAGCGAGGGGTCATAACCCTGCCATATGAGAACAGCCAGGACCCCCTGGCCGAGAGCAGCGAGTAATGTAAGGATCCTGATGATCTGCTTTTGCGGTGACGGCACTGCAAGAATCAGCAGGACGGCTATGATGGGCAGAAAAACAATTAAACTCAGCATCTTCAGTTATCTGTTGGTTTCATTAAAATCTCTTTTCATCGAGGCACTACGACATGACCTGGATGAAGTAGTAGACGATATATCCCGTTATTGCAACAAGCGCCATAACAAGGTAGGTCTGAACCTTCCCTGTCTGGATCTTTTTCATTGCAGCACCCGAGGTCTGTACGAAAAAGGCAGTGAAATTCACAAAGCCGTCAACCACGTAACTGTCGAACCCGCCGCTGAAGGAGCCGAGCTTCCTGACAAGCGCACCCGTTCCGTTTACGATCCCGTCAACGATATTGCTGTCAAACCATGCCATCACTTTCGAAAGAAGGAGTGAGCCTTTTATCACCGTGGCGTCATATATTTCATCCCAGTACCACTTGTTGAACGAGTAAAGGTACAGCGGCCTGATGCGCTGCGCCGTTTTTTCCGGATCGATGAAACCGAAAGCGTAAACAATCAGCGCAAGCCCTATACCGAGTGCGACCATGATGCTCGAGTACATGATTGCGGGATCGTGATTTTCATGTGCTGCGTGTGCAATTGCGGCCTGGCGGGGATCGCTGAAAACCGGCCCGTGATGCGCTTCACCATAACCTTTTTCATGCGGTTCTCCGTGCCCCTCTGCGGTTGTGTAGTCTGCTGCATTTGCAGCAGCGACATGCATTGCCAACAAGGGCTGTTCACTGCCGGCTTCTGCTGTGTGAAACATCGTATCTGCCTCTTCATGCACACCCTCATTACTGATCTCCGATGCCTCATGATGAGAATTGATGCCCTCGTCGTGCTGCATATCTGCGGCGACAACGGTTTCCGGGGTCTGCACCAGATGCATGAACCAGCCTTTTGCACCATCGAGAGGGTCCGGTGAGAACACCGCAAAGACAGACAGCGCCGCAAGGATAACAAGCGGCATTCTCATTGCCCATGGCACTTCGTGAACTTCGTGGTGACCATGATCGTCATGGCCGTGCTGACCGTCAGCAGGCTTGAGATGTGTTCTGCTTTTGCCGAAAAACACCAGCCAGATCTGACGGCCCATATAGAAAGCGGTCAACATAGCCGAGAAAAATCCGAGAACAGGTATCAGGTAGTAGATCCCTCCTCCTTCAACTTCCGCAAAACCGAGCGCGCCTGCAAGAATCGCGTCCTTACTCATGAAACCGCTTGTAAGAGGCAAACCGGCAAGAGCAAGCGTTGCAAATGTAAATGTTACAAACGTCCATGGCATTTTTTTGCGCAGCCCGCCCATCCAGCGCATGTCCTGTTCATGGTGCATGGCGTGAATGATGGCACCCGAACCAAGGAAAAGGCATGCCTTGAAGAATGCATGGGTCAGCAGGTGAAAGAGAGCGGCGGAATAGGCCCCGACTCCGAGGCCGAGCACCATGTAGCCAAGCTGGGAAACCGTCGAATATGCAAGAACACGCTTGATGTCATGCTGTGTAATGGCGATCGTGGCCGCCATAAAGGCGGTGGCAGCGCCGATAAACGCTATAACATGCAGCGCGTCGATCGTAAGAATGACAAAAATTCTCGCCACGAAATAGACGCCTGCGGCAACCATGGTTGCTGCGTGAATAAGCGCCGAAACCGGGGTCGGGCCTTCCATGGCATCAGGAAGCCAGACATGCAGCGGGAACTGAGCAGACTTGCCTACGCATCCCATGAAGAGCAGGATACCCGCAGCCGTCAACCAGGCTTGAGACATATGGAAATCACCGGCCTTGATATGTTCGTAAATTTCCTCGTAACCGAACGTGTGGAACTGTGAATAGAGAATCAGGATGCCGAGCCACATCCCGATATCACCGACGCGGTTGACCAGAAAAGCCTTTTTCTGCGCATCTGCCGCGCTCTGTTTTTCAAAGAAGAAACCGATAAGCAGATAGGAGGAAAGGCCGACAAGCTCCCAGAAGATGTAGATCGAGAAAAGGTTGTCAGCAAGTACAATACCGAGCATGGAAAACGTAAAGATGCCGAGATAGGCAAAGTAGCGGCCGTAATACTTCTCCCCCGACATGTAGCCGATAGAATAGACATGCACCAGAAAGCTGATGAGCGACACCATCGCCAGCATGATCGCTGTCAGGTTATCGATCAGTATTCCCATCTTTATCTGCAAGGGGCCGACGCCCGGCACATCGCCAAAATCAATCCAGGTAAAGTTCCACGTAAGCTTGAACGACGGGTCGTAACCAAGCACAATGACATTCCAGAAAATCCATGCTGACACGGCAAACGTTGCACCCAGTGTACCCACCGCAAGAAAGTCGCCGTTCCGCGGCAGACGGCGGTTGAAAAATATCAACAGTACGAACGAAAGCAGCGGAAGCAGCAGTACGATTATCGATAACTGGATCAGGTTGTGCATATCTTTATTGCTTTGCGAAAAGAACGGGACCGGTTTTCCCCGTTACAGCTTACTCTTTCATTGAATCAATACTGGAGAC
>JAKSDB010000117.1 GCA_022360415.1 Chlorobiales bacterium | reverse complement strand
TTTCTCGCTGGTGATTTCGCCTGTAGGAGTGATCCGGAGATACTGGTTGCCTGCCTCGACTTTTCCGCTCTGACCGACAAAAAGCTGTGTCTGAAGAGTCCGGGTGATCACATCGGGTGATATACCCAACTCAGCCATCCTGGCACGGTCGGTTTCGACAAAAATCATTTCCTTGCGCGTTCCCCAGAAATCTATTTTTGCGACATCACGACATAAGAGCAGCTCTTTTTTCAGGAAATCGGCATATTCTTTAAGGTCTGCATAGGAATATCCCTGGCCGGTAATGGCGAAGTAGACGCCGTAGACATCTCCGAAATCATCGTTTACAAGAGGTTTCATTGCTCCGGGAGGAAGCGATGAGGTCGCCTGGCCGACTTTTTTTCGAAGCTCATCCCAGATTTGCGGCAATTTGTTCGAGGTATAGTGATCCTTCATGTCGACGTAGACGTAGGAGATGCCTTCTTCGGATGTTGAGTAGATCTCCTTTACCTCTCCCATCGACTGAATGTGTTCTTCAATCACATCGGTCACTTCTTCCTCAACTTCGGCGGGACTTGCTCCCGGATACTCTGTTACGATCAACGCTGTTTTGATCGTGAAGCCAGGGTCTTCGAGGCGACCGAGTTTCTGATATGAAAGTATGCCGGCACCGACCAGAAGTATGGTCAGCATGACCATGATCGTTCTTTTTTCCAGAGCAAAGGTTACAGGGTTCATAACAGGCTTTTCTGTCCTTTCCGGTATCCGGTTTGTCGGTTCTCCATGGGCGATGATTTCATTGGCTCGATCTGCATCCCCTTGACAAGAAAATGGGTGCTGCCGGTGACGATCAACTCTTTCGCATCGAGCCCTCCGGTAACGATGATCCTGCTGTCATCATGCATTTCCGAGGTGGTGATCTTTTTTGGCTGTACACTGCCGGATTTTTCATCATAGACCCAGATTACGGAATTCCCTTCAAGGTCGGCCGTTACCGCATCAAGAGGTACAGTCATGACCGGTGTGCGGGCTTTCAGGTTCTGAAGCCTGATTTCCGCGGTCATACCGGGAAGCAGGCTCTGGTCTTCAGGTGTCTGAAGGGAAAAAGTGACCCTGTATGTTCGGGCTGTTTTATCCGCCTCTGTACTCCACTCTTTCAGTGCTGCTGTAAAAAGCCGGTCTCTGAGAGAAGGAACCGTCAAAACGGCGGTGTTGCCTTTTTCCAGTGCAAGGAGGCCTATATCGTTTTCCGGGATATTCGTCGTGATTTCAAGCGTTGAGGTATCGTGCATTCGCATAACGATCTGCCCGGCTTGTATCATTTCATGGTTTTCTACCAATTGGGCAGTAACGGTTCCGTCGTATGGAGCACGAAGAGAGGTATCATTGAGCTGGTGCTTGGCAACGGAAAGCTGTGCTCTGATGTTTTTTGCTACAGCATTTTCAGATGCAGATATGCTTCGGGCAAGGTCATAGTCGGCTTTTGCGATGACATCTTTTTCAAAAAGCTGTTTTGCCCGTGTAAAATCCTTTGAAGCTTTGTCCGCCCTGGCAAGGGCGCCGTCAAGTTCAGCCTCGAGAATTTTTATGCGGTCCTGGTAATCTCTCGGGTCGAGCTGCATGAGGAGTTCTCCCCTAAGAGCGCGTTCTCCCGGATTTTTTGCAATATCGACGAGCGGTCCGTCTACTCTGAAAGAAAGGTTTGTCTCCCTGTTGGCCCTTATTTCTCCGGGATAGTTGTGCGCCGTTTGGGAGGTTATCAACTGAGGATGAGCCACCGGGGCTCTCTGTCGCTTACCGGCTTCCGGCTCAGAGGCTTTTTCTTCTGCGCTGCAGCTCATCAACGCTGCGATCATGAAGGTGTTGAAGTAAAAAGCAACCGCTTTATAAGGATTTTTTCTCATAAATATTATTTCAGTAGGTTTGATTCGACTTTTTCAGAGGTGAGTCCCAGGAGGAGCTCTGTCTGGCGCACGATCATATTCTCCATCTTTTGCAGATACTCAGCGCTGTAATGATCCGTTTTCAGATGCTTGAGGCAGTATGACATGTAGTCGGCGTGGGAGGCTATCGGGGAAATGATCTGGGTGATGACAAGGAATATTGCCTGGCTGTCTATCTTCGAATCGATGCGCTTGAGCAGCGATGTCATGGTATCGACGATAGGCTCGAAAAGTTCTTTTACCATCATATCCTGCAACTGGCTTTTTTGCTGCATAAGCTGATAGATGACTCTGCTGTGCCAGAGCGGATGGTTCGGATCGAAGATCAGGGCTATTTCTCTTTTAACGATCGCACGTATCGCACCCGATTGGCCTGAGGGGGTATCGAGAACGTCGAGGAACGGCTCGATTGCTTCACTCACCGGGTTTGCGTTGCATCGTTTGATGACCTCCTGCACGACGGCTTCGAACAATTGCTCTTTGCCGCCGAAATGGTAATGGATGCTGCCGATGTTTTCATTTGCCCGCAAGGCAATAGCTCTTGTTGAAACGTTCGGGAAACCCATTTCCGCGGCTAGCTCTCCTGCGGCATCGATAAGGGTCTGCCGTGTGTGTTCACTGCTTGCATACTTTTTCATACTGTTGTTGTCTCTGCTTCTCTATGGAGAGAGTGCAATGCACATGGAATGTTTGTTTTTCGATAACAATTTAATCAAATGATTAAAATAAGTCAAGTGATTAAATTTGATTTTGTAAGAATTGCTTACTATACCTGATTACGCTATATTCTGAGCCTGTTATTTTTGGAAATTGTTAACAGGAGATTTGCAATGCCCGCAAATGAGAGCCGTAATGGGTAGAGATCGCTTTGTCGATATGCTGCAAGGCAATATCGTCACCGTATTTTTTTATCACGCGATTCCCAATGTTCTGGGAATGCTTGCGATTTCTTCCTCGGGTATTGTTGACGGGATTTTCGTGGGTAACTATGTCGGAGACAGCGCTCTTGCTTCGATCAACATTATCATGCCGGTTTTCAGTCTCCTCCTCGGGGTCGGCGTTATGTTCTCGGTCGGCGGCATGGTCCGCTGCGGCAAATATATCGGAGAGTCAAAAAGGGATGCTGCCAATGCGGTTTTTTCAAAAACCCTGATCACGGTATCCTTTCTGACGCTGATCCTTGCTGTCTCGGGAATTCTGTTTATCGATCAGGTTGTTGCCATGCTCGGGGCCAACGAAGTTCTGGCGCCCCTGGTGAGGGAATACCTGCTTATCATGCTGCTTTTCATGTTCTTTCTCCCTGTAAGCCTCTGCCTTTCTTTTTTCGTACGTGTTGACGGTCAGCCTTTTCTTGCCGCTGCCGCGATCGTTTCCGCTGCCCTGGTGAATGTTTTTTTTGATTGGTTGTTTGTTGCAGCATGGGGCATGGGTCTGCGGGGCGCCGCGCTGGCGACAGGTCTTGCACATGTTACCAGTTTCCTGGTTTTGATGGTACACTTTTTTCTGAAAAAATCTGTGCTAAGGTTTTCCTGGAAACAGCAGGAGTGGAGCGAAATGATAAAAGTGGCCTACAACGGCATGTCTGAATTCGCAAACCAGTTATCAGCGGCTATCGTCATTCTTGTCTTCAACTGGATAATGATAGGGAGGTTCGGTGTTGAAGGCGTCGCGGCATTTACCATCATGCACTATCTTTTCTTTGCCGAGCAGATTGTGGTTTACGGTTTTTCAGATGCTCTTCAACCTATCATCAGTACGAATTACGGGGCAAGGCAGCCGGGCCGGATCAAAGGATTTCTCGGGCTGGCATCGTTGTGTGTTGCCTGTGTAGGTTTTTCTCTGGTAGTCATGCTTCTTCTCATTCCGGAACAGCTTGCGGGTCTGTTTCTCGATAATGGCACCGAGGCGACGATGCGCATTACACTGGCGTTTATTTCACTGAGCTGGCCCGCTTTTCTCTGGAACGGTTTTAACGTTGTGTTCAGCGCGTATTTTACGGCCATTCACAAACCGCTTCCTTCAGCTTTCGTTGCCCTTTCACGAACCCTTGTCCTTCCTCTCCTGCTTGTGACGATACTGCCGGTGTTTTTCGGTGACAATGGAATCTTTATCTCATTCTCGGTAGCCGAGTTTATGACTTTTCTCTTCGTGCTCTTTTTCTTTTCGGTAATGCGGCCTGACAAGATTGTCCACGAGGCATTTTAGGGTAGAGAAAGGTAATGGATTAACCCGGTTTACCAACAAGCGGGTTCCTTTTTTTCGGCAATCAGCGTTTTTCTCAGGTGTTCATTGCCTGTTCATCCCGGTATAACCTTTTTGAAGAGTTTTTTCAGCAAAAAGCCCCCGTATCCCGCCTCTGTCGACTGCTTCCTTCAACCGTGCAATTGTAGCCGGATGATTCCTGAAAGCGGTACTGAAGATGCTGCTGTCCCTGATGTCTTGCTGATCGGCTTTGCCGGGTTTACGCTCATTCGCGTAGGGTGTCCCCGCCAGTGGCAGGAACGGTAGAAAATGAGCGGCATCAGGAGCGGCATCGAGAGCCAGAGCAACACTGTTTTTTCTGATTTCAGGTGACTCTCCAGGAAGTCCGACAATAAAGGATGCCACCGAAAAGATATCGTGCTCGCGCATTTTCCTGAAAACTTCTTTGTAGATGCCAGGGGAAACGGGTTTCCCGGCTTTTCCGGCTGTAAGCGGATCCAGGGTTTCTACACCAACAGTGATCCTTCGGATTCGGGCGTCGGACATCTCTTTCAGCAGGACGGGACGGGAAGCCAGGTCGTCAGCCCTGGCGGATGCAAGGATGACGAAAGGTAGTGAGACTTTTTGGAGCTCATCGCAGATCCGCAGAACCCTGTCGGGATCGGCGGCAAAATTATCGTCCGCAAAGTGGATGATCCATGCCCGATACTTTTCCACAAGCTCATGGACTTCTTCCGCTATCCTTCCGGGAGAAAAAGGTCTCCATTCGCGTCCGTAAAAACGTGTTGTTTCACAAAACCTGCATGAATGCGGACACCCTCTGCTGGTTTCCATAAGAAACACATTCTCGGAGGCCGGCATAAGGTCCCTTGCAGGTTTTTCCAGGCTGTCGAGCGGGTAAACCGGTTCCTGGGGTTTTCCCCTGACAGTGCCGTTTTTTCCCTGGCAGACAAGTCCCTTTGCTCCCGGTACAATGCCTTCTTCAACCACCTGACGCATTGTTTTTTCCCCTTCACCGTAGACAACTGCAGCGGCCCCGGAGTGCAGCAGCGGCAAGGGATGCATGGACGCTCCATGCCCGCCGGCAATGATGGTTGGCGGGTGGGGCGTCTGTTTCAGGCTGTTTTTCAGTGAGCGGACAAAACAGGACGCCGGGCCTACAGACTCCTCGCTCATAACGGTCACCCCGATAATGTCAGGATTTTCGGCAATCACTTCTCTCGCGGCTTCATCACGGTCAAGATCGGTGGCATCGACAAGTGTAATATCTGCGATGTGCCGGACAGCTCCTGCCAGTACGGCAAGACTGAACGTGCCGAAATTCAGCCTCGATGTTTCAGGTGGTTTGACCAGTACGATACGCTTTCTCATGATTCCGTAAGGCAGATGGCAGATAAGCAAGGAGCTTTTCCGGGCTCTGTTTTTGCAGGGTATCGAACAGTCTCCATGCTCCATGTGATTCTATGAGAGTGAAAGCGCATTGAAGAGGAAGCGGTTCACCTTCTCCCGGACCGAACAGTTCGGTAACTGCAAAACAGGGCCCGCCACACAGGGGTGCGGCCCAGCATTTTGTGCAGGTATTTCTTTCACTCCAGGGGCGGGCAGGCCCCTTTCTGAAAGAATCAGCAAGGCGACTGTCCAGACCGGCGGCTATGCTGCCCATACGGTAAGCTTTCACCCCGATAAACCTGAAACAGGGATAGAACTCACCTTCCGGGCCTACTCCGACAAAATTTCTGCCGGCACCGCACTGGACGTAGCTGTTGTCGTAGCCCATTATCCTTGCCACCCTGTTTGAGAAGCGAACCAGCTGCGGAAGACCGGTTTCGGAGGCAGCCGCCCTCTCGACATACCGGTCAATGAATTCTCCGTACCTTTCGATATCTTCATTCTGTGGCGGGATGGCGGGATCTTCGTGGACGGCAGGCACCAGCTCAATCCTGCGGACACCCAATGAGGCAAGGGCACCGAATACTTTTTCAGGATCACTTCCTGCGGCAAGCACCGCTGTTACACTGAATTTTTCAGGCATCTTCTCGGCAAGTACTCTTACAATGCCGGAAATCCTTGAATGCGTCCCGTTTCCTCCGGGAAAAACCCTCCATCGATCATGCACGGAGGCGGGGCCGTCGATGCTTATTTTTACATTCCAGCCCGAGGCGGCAAGCCAATCGATATCGTCTTTTTCAATCAGTGTACCGTTTGTTGTGATAAACACCTCAGGACGGCGAGCCCCGGAAACCGGAAACCCGGGTTCGATCAGTCTCTGAAGTTCATGAAGCAGCGGTTTGTTGAGCATGGGTTCTCCGCTTCCCAACCTGAACGAGGCTAATTCCTGCCCCTGTTTCAGCATGAAGAGCCGGATATCTTTCAATTGACCCGGCTCCATAGGAGGCCTGTTCTTCGGCTGTGTCGCCGATTCGGCACAGTATCGGCAGGCAAGGTTGCAACGTCCTGAAATATCCAGCGCAAGCGAGCTGATCCGGGAGGGGCATCGGGTCAACGGCTGCGGCATCAGGCAGGTACGATCGAAGCCTTCCGGGGCAACTGAAAGGGAGCGGAGCAGGTTCTTTTTTACTCCTGTAGGGATTGTCGTCATGATATGCCTGCGAGGATCAGCAGTTTCGAAGGATCATGCTGAAAGTGGCGATAAATCCGCATGGCGATTTCACAGTTTTTACGGGTTATCTCACACTCGCTTTCCGCGCAGACCGGCATGACGGCAGGACAGCCGCCCCTGCACAGCTCAACCGCACGGCATTCGCTGCATGCTGCCTGGAGCGTCATGGCATCGCTCCACTCCACTCCTTTTTTCCGCCATGCTTCCGGTTCGTCATCGATATGTCCGAGAGAGGGGGCATTCTTTCCCATGAGTATACAGGGAACCACTGAACCGTCAGGGTTGATGCCGAGCATGGTGCGGCCGGCACCGCAGAATGACCGTCGTTCTTTACCGGCAAGAAGCTGGAGCACCCTCGCGGAAAACCGGTCGTCAAGCGGCATGTTTCCCGATTCGATATCCCCGATGACCCCGTCACCTATACGGTCGAGATCCTCAAGGTAAGCATCGAACTCCGTTTCAGACAGGGTATGGGAATCGTCCGGGGAAGAGCGGACAGCCTGTGCCTTCACAGTGTCGAGAGGAAGCGTTTCAAGGTATGCCGATGCTTCCGACAGGCTCCAGCCCGACCTGATTACGGAGGAACCCCTGATCGAGCACGAGGTGTTCCGGCGAAGGGCATCGAGGAAGTCCAGAACAAGCTGGTGCGTATTCTTGCCGTCTGAAGTCCTGCGTACGGCATCATGAACATGCGCAGGCCCGTCGATGCTTAGTATTACCTGGAAATTTCCCTCATGCAGCAGCTCGACAGCTTCCGGTGTTCCCAGAGTGCCGTTGGTCGTGATTGCGAAACTGAGACGGTCGTCGGAATACGTTGCGGCCTGCCTGACCATCGCCTTGAGGGCGGGAAGGTTTGCAAGAGGCTCCCCTCCGTAAAGATGGATGCATACCGTTTCACAGTCGACAAAGCCTTTATGCAGTGCGTCGACAGCTTTCCTCGCGAGGAAGGGGGACATCGGCGGCTGTAATGCAGGCGCGATGCTGTTTTCGACAAAGCAATAGGAACAACGCAGGTTGCATTGCCATGTCGCCGCTACAAGAACCTCCGCGTGCGCCCCATCGGTTTCGTCATGCGATACCGCATCCGCCGCCACCATTTGCACAGAGTAACTCATCGGCAAGGGCAGAAATCTGGGAATTGATGCCTTTGACTGCTGCAAGGACAAGCTGGATCTCTTTTTTCATATCAGCAGTCAACCTTTTAGCGCCGAGAGCTTCTTTGGGGTTTTCCTGAAGCAGTTTTCTGAACTTCGGATCGGTAAGAGCTTGCAGGATGAGCGTTTTCTGGCGTTTCAGGTATGAGCGGGGTTTTTTTCCTGGCATGAGGGCCTCCCTTGATCTGGTTTTGTG
>JAKSDB010000097.1 GCA_022360415.1 Chlorobiales bacterium | reverse complement strand
GTCACCGGAGAACCGCTCGTTCAACGTGAGGATGACAGCGAGGAAACAGTTCGGAAACGCCTTGATGTCTACCACAAGGAAACCGCTCCGCTTATCGGGTATTACCGTAAATGGGGACAGAACTGTGATCCCGGTGCCCCCAGGTTCGCCAGCATAAAAGGAACAGGAAGCGTTGAAGATATCAAGGATAGAATCCTGAACGTTCTTCAGGACTGAGAGACTCTTTTGAGCATTTGCTGAAACGCTCAGTTTAGGTATTATAAAAGTCAGTGTGCCTTTTTTACACTGGCTTTTTTATTGCACATCCATCATTTATGCGTTTCGCTTTTTTACACGCCAACAACTATCTGCGCGATGAACCTTTGCTTGCAGCTGTCCGTGACGATCTTGCAGCAGAGATTATCCCGGGCTGTCAGGTACTGTTTTCACCGGAGAGCAATACCAGGCGAAGCATTATCGGCTATGTGATCAGGATTACCGGTAACATGCAGGCCAGACGGCCTGAAGGAACCATAACCGCCATTCTCAACAGCGGCATACCCGTTCTCACCCCCGTTACCCTCCAGCTTTCAGACTGGATTGCCGATTATTACATAGCCCGTCCGATCGAAGCCGTCAATGCCATACTTCCCGCACCTTTGAAAGCAAAAATCAGTGAAACAGTCGAACTTACCGATTTTCAGCTCGTGAGCAGCGGCGACCGAAAGGTCGTCTCCACATCCCTGCGCAAAGAGATCATCAAAATCCTGCAGCATGAAAAAAAACTGACGGTAAAGCAGCTTGAAACCCGGCTCGGGAAACAGAACCTTTACAGAACATTGATAGAGATGGAACGCGGCGGACTGGTTTCCCTGAAAAAAAAATTCAGGACAACCGCCGCGAAAACAAAAACAGCGTATCGTTTCAAACTGCCATACTCTGAGTCAATACTGAAAAGCCTTTCACGAGCTCCCCGTCAGGCAGAAGCCGTAAAGAAACTGCATGAGCTGGAAATGTCCCGGGGTTTTCCCGAACAGATCGGAACTACGGCAAGGATTGCACGTGAGCTCGTAAAAAAAGGAGTATTCGAACCGGTAAAGGTAGAAACCGGTACCGGATTTTCAACCGGATACAATGAACCTGTCAAGGTTATCAGACGCCTTACAGAGACTCAGCAGCATGTATTGAGGAACCTCGTATCAACATTCAATTCCGATGAATTCACCACCTTTCTCCTGCACGGCGTTACAGGGAGCGGGAAAACCATAATCTATATTGAATTCCTCAGGCAGGTACTCGCCGCAGGCAAAACCGCCATCGTGCTGGTACCTGAAATATCGCTGACGCCTCAGACCGCTTCCCGTTTCCGGCAGCACTTCGGAGGCGATATCCAGATCCTGCACAGCGCGATGAACAACCAGGAAAAATACAATGCGTGGCAAAAGCTGCGCGCAGGAAAAGCAAAAATAGCGCTTGGCGCCCGCTCCACCGTCTTCGCGCCTCTTGAAAATGTCGGCGCAATCATTGTCGATGAGGAACACGACACCGCCTACAAGCAGGATAGAACACCGCGCTACCACGGAAGGGACACCGCCGTCATGCGGGCAAAACTCGAAGGAGCAATCTGTGTCCTTGGATCGGCTACTCCTTCATTTGAATCATTCTACAATGCCGGACGAGGAAAATACACACTGCTCACTCTTCCGGAGAGAATTGACGGTGCGACGATGCCGACTATAAAACTTGTTCCGATGCGGGAGAACAGAAAGGTTTCTTTCTCCCTTTCCGATGTCCTCCATGAACAGGTCGGAAAAAGACTCGAACGAAATGAACAGGTTATACTCCTGCAAAACAGAAGAGGCTTTGCCGGAAGCCTGCTCTGCCTGGGTTGCGGCCATATTCCGGTTTGCCTCCACTGCAACATACCGATGGTTTACCATGCCTCTGAACGACAGCTTCGATGTCACTACTGCGGTTGTGCTGCGGCTTATAATGAACGATGTCCGCACTGTTCCTCGGACAACATTCTCTACAAAAGCAGCGGGACCGAACGAATCGAGGAGGAACTCCGCACTCTTTTCCCCGGAGAAAAAATTCTTCGCATGGACGTCGATACCACGGGTGTCAAGGGTGCCCACGCCATGATCCTGAATGACTTTCATGAAAAGAAAGCGCGCATTCTGCTGGGCACACAGATGGTCGCCAAAGGGCTCGACTTCCCGGATGTCACTCTTGTCGGGGTGCTCATGGCAGATATCGGTCTCAACATCCCTGATTTCAGGGCTGGAGAACGTCTTTTTGCGTTGCTGATGCAGGTAGCGGGACGTGCAGGCAGATCGAAGATCCCCGGCGAAGTCTACCTTCAGACATACAATACCGAAAACGAGGTTTTTGCTTTTCTTTTGCACGGCAGCTACGAAAAATACTACAGCCGGGACTTGCAGTCGAGAAGAGCACTGCTCTACCCTCCTTTTTCCAAGCTCATCTCCTGTGAATTTTCTTCACCTGACAAAACAGCCGCAGAAAATGCCGCCAGTGAGTTTGCAGAAGCAATCAGGCCCCGGATTACACCTGAAACCTGCCTTCTTCTTGGACCCGCTCCAGCCTGTATTGCGCGTATCAGGGGACG
>JAKSDB010000086.1 GCA_022360415.1 Chlorobiales bacterium | reverse complement strand
TTCAACAAAATCGATCCCGTTTCTGCTCAGCTCAGGACAGATGTCATTATAAAAACAGTCGTTTCTCTGACGAAACTGTTCAAGCACTTTCTCACGGATTCTCTCTATCTGCTCCTGGGGAGTAAGGCCGTCGATCGAGCGATCCTGTATTCCGGCCTCGAACTGGTCCTGGAGTCCTGCGACCCGGATCATGAAAAATTCATCCAGGTTTGAACTGAAAATAGACACGAACTTAACTCTTTCGAGCAGCGGATGCGCATCCGGAGACAATGCTTCCTCAAGCACTCTCTGGTTAAACGACACCCAGCTCAGCTCACGGTTCACATAGTAAGCGGGATTTTCAAAATCACGTTTTCCGACAGGAGCTTTTACCGGTTCAGCGTTCTGGTCCATTGTGAAAACAGTTTTCACGTTTTTTGAATATCAATCACATCTTTTTCAGTAACAATACAGTCAAGCCTTTCGTCCCAGGGGTCATGAGGCAAAGCATCGATAAGCTGAAAAGAAAAAACAGGCGCAATAACAAAGGGAGCTCCGCCTTTCTCACGGAGTCCGGCGATATAGCGATCGTAGTATCCTTTGCCGTATCCGAGACGCCACCCCTCCCTGTCTACCGCAACAGCCGGAACGATAACAATATCCGGATTTCCATGAACACCCTCTTCCACATTGACCGGTTCAGGCTGACCGAACCTTCCGGAAACAACCGGATCGCCCCTGTTGTATGGTACGGCATGGAGACTGTCTCCACGTAAAAGAGGCGCGTATATTCTTTTGGAACTCTCTCTTGCAATAAATCCGACAAGATGACTTGTATCCACCTCACGACGCTCAGACATGCAAAGGTAGAGCATCACATTGCCGGCACGGCGAAACTCGGGTAACCGGATGATCTTTTCTGCAATAAAAAGACTGCCTGACCTCCACTCATTAACGTCCATTGCAGCCCGATCATTCCTCAGTCCTTTTCTTATACTGTTCTTGCTTTCCGCTTCCATGAAATCTGAACCTCTTTCAACTTAACGGGTAACGGGTTATTGCCCCCATGCCTTTTTCTGGAATCAATGTTTCTTTTTGTAAACCTGTAAGATACTAATTTACTCTATCCTTTACGTCACCCTAAGAGAGACGTTGCATGATTATTGAAGGCCCGAGAGCTTTTTATTGATTTATTTATACATTTCCACTACTTAAAGGCACCTCTATACATTGTCATAGAAAATCACACACTCATGAACCTCATACCGGCATCTTCTCTCTGCCCATCCTCACTCTACTGTGTTGGGAAAAATTACCAGCTTCACGCCGAAGAGATGCTGCTGTGGGAATCCGGAGATAAAAGTGTCCGGGAAAAAGTCGAAAAACCCGAAGAACCTATAATTTTTCTCAAACCGGCTTCCTCCCTTTCCTCCGACGGCGTAACGTCGATTCCCTGCTATCAGGAAAAGCCGATTTCGAACAACATGCACTATGAAGCTGAGCTGGTAGTACTTATTGACAGAAACGCCGTGGATATTCCGGCAGAAAACGCCCTGTCTTTTGTAGGAGGATACGGGGTCGGGCTCGATATGACATTGCGCGACGTTCAGATGGACGCAAAGAGAAAAGGTGAACCGTGGCTGAAATGTAAAGGGTTTAAAAACAGTTCTCTTGTTTCGGACCTTGTTCCGGCAGCCCGCGTTCCCGATCCCGACAAGCTTTCTTTTGAGCTCTCCCTGAACGAAAACGTTGTCCAGAAAGGTAATCCCGACAAAATGCTGTTCGACGTTCCTGCACTGATATCTTATTTGTCTTATATTTACGGACTGCGGGCGGGCGACCTGTTGTTCACCGGTACCCCCGAGGGAGTCGGAAAAGTACAAAAAGGCGACATGCTGCATGCAGAGCTCTTTCTGAAGAATTGCTGCCACCTGACCCTGCTCACCGCTCTCGAAGCTGTCGTTGACATATAACAATCATCCAGGCAAAGAAACTATGAACATCATTTTCGAGAATGCAAAACTGATAAACCCCGCACAGAATCTCGACATGCAGGGCTCCATAAAGGTTTCTGAAACCGGGATGATCGACGCGGTTACCTTCGGAGAAGAAACCATACCTTCCGGCACGAATGACCGTGTTATTGACATGAAAGGAAAAGTTATTGCATCAGGACTTTTCGACATGCACTGCCACTTCAGGGAGCCCGGGCAGGAATACAAGGAAACACTTGAAACCGGTTCCAGGGCCGCCGTTGCCGGGGGGTTCACCGGCGTCGCCGTCATGCCCAACACCAAACCGGTCATTGACAGCCCGCTGGGAGCCGCATTTATCAAGCACAACGCTGCCGATCTGCCGGTTGATATTGAAATCGTTGCTGCCATGACAGAAGGCAGCATGGGAGAAACGCTCTCCCCTTACGGCAAGCTCTGCTCTTACGGCATCAGGGCGATATCGGACGACGGTACCGCTGTGCAGACAAGCCGGATGATGCGATTGGTGTTTGAATATTCGGCAAGCTTCGATCTGCTGGTAATCCAGCACTGCGAAGATACCTCCCTCTCGTCAGGAGGGGTCATGAACGAAGGAAGCTACTCAGCTCTTCTGGGGCTCAGGGGAATACCTGACGCGGCTGAAGTCATTACGCTCGCGAGGGATATCAACCTGATGGAATACCTTCAAAAGCACAAGCTCAATCCGCCTGTAGCCTCTCCGAAGTATCACGTCGCCCATATCAGTACTGCCGGAGCCCTCGATCTTGTCCGCGAAGCGAAAGCAAAAGGCATGCAGGTTACCTGCGAAGTCACGCCGCATCACTTTACGCTCACCGAGCAGGATCTCTACGAAGCCGATGACAAAGGTCATTATATCATGAAACCGCCGCTTTGCAGCAGGGAAAACCGGGAAGCACTTCTCGAGGCTCTCTCTGACGGCACGATTGATGCCATTGCCTGCGACCATGCACCGCATGCGCGCCATGAAAAAGAGTGCCCCGCCGATCAGGCTGCATTCGGCATCATCGGCCTTGAAACCTCCGTCGGACTGACCTTCTCCGAACTGGTGCATACCGGGAAAATCACTCTTTACAGAGCAATCGAGATGCTCTCCTCCAACCCGAGAAAGATCATGGGACTCTCCCCCGTCCTTTTCGAACCCGGCAGCCCGGCGAATTTCACCTTCATCGACCCCGAAGAAACCTGGACCTATACCGAAGACCTCGTCCGCTCCAAGTCAAGAAACACTCCGTTTCTCAACCGGACCATGAAAGGAAGGGCTGTGGGAATTTACCATAAGGGTGTGCTGCACGGACTGGAGTAGGGCTCAACGGTATCTCCAATGACCGGGAATCCAGCGTCCTCGTCGGTTGTAATGGCCCGGCACCCACACTCGATGAGGCTTGTGAGGTCCGATATACTTCCAGTGGCCCGGAACAATCACACCTGAAGGAGCGACATGGCGCTCCACCCACACAAAGTTAGGCCCCGGCCGGGCAGGCTTTGTCACCACACAAGACTGCAGAGGAAGCGCGAAAACAAACAGCAGCACCACCAGCAGCATTCTACCATGCCTCATAATCCCCTCCTTTACAACAGGTTGTAAAAATTGCTGTTTCTTTATTCTATGCACGGAGGAGAAAAAAGGTTTCAAAACCGCTCTTCGGACGTGCCCCGATCAATCAACAACTTCTTCTTGGCAAAATTCTGTTTTTTCTATACAGCTTAAGCATTTTTTCTACAACCAAGTGGTCTAGTTTTTCGGGCTCAGGTCCATTGCAAGCTTCAATTCAGTTAATGCAGTATGATATTGATCTATAAATCGAGCGAATGAATGGCCCGAAGACAGAAATGCCCTTTTCATCCACTTCGATGCACCCCACCCTCCCTCTATCAAGTCAGATGCTGCAAAAATAAACTCTAAAGTGTCTGTTAAAAAGGGTAGGAATGGCTCGACAGTTCTAAAATCAAATTTATTATCATCACCGTGAACAAAGTAGTTTCTGCATTTTACAGAAAGACGGATAACAAATTCCATTTCATTTAAAAGTGGCTGAAAAGATGTTTTTACCTTTTCAGCATGATATGAGATTTTCCTCCTTAGCGATGCTTTCTCCATCCGTTTAAGAGCCTGGATCGCTCTATCACGTACATCACTTTTCGGATGACTGTTAAGAATTTTCACGCATTCATCCCGTGAATCAGCAAGGTCATCGGGAAGGGTTATGTTTTGAGGAACGGCATTTTCTGGAAGGATATCAAACATGTTTGCTGCTGCAATGAGACGGTTTGTATCATAGTAATTACCATTACTCAGACAATCTTCGTAACGAATACGGGGAACCTGCCACTTTGCATCTCGGCGAACCCAGTCCTTAAAAACTATCGAGAACTCATCCGGATTCTGAATAGGGTTTATGGGTATAGATCTTATATCTGGTGTTAATCCTTCGTTCTGGGATTTATATGACTTCGGAGGAGTGGTCCAGTACACTTGTGTTGATTTACTCGATTTATCAGTATAAGCTGAGGTTCTCAGGTGGATATCATAAGCTATCTGTCGTCTACCTGCCATCAGTGACAGAAAACGAGTAATTATCCTCATCCGATCAATTGCATTCTCAAACGTAACAGGAGGACCCATTTCAAGAGACACTACCATGCGATTTTTCATAAAAACCCCCTTCGGGCCTCCTGTATTATGCGCTATACGCCGCCAAACAATCATTTTACCAATATCCGTTTTCACTTCGATAACAGTCAATTTTCCAGCAAAATATGCAACCATAGGATGTTCGCCTATCTCTACTGGGCGCTTAAGGTTCTTAGCGTCTAGCACTTGGCCAATGATGTCATTAGCTGCAAAAACACTCCCAAATGCATCGAAATCATAGAATAAATATTGTAGGTCATCGACTGTGAATTCAATACCATGCACTACTGGCAAGACTGGATCAAGATGTTCATGGCCAACAGTCACAAAGTGAGGAAACACATGAGCCAAATGATGTGTAAACTCGTTATCTGACCAGTTGTCACCTTGAGATAGGGTCACACAAGAAATGCACGACACCTTTTGACCGTCAACCGTTTTGCCATACATAACATTTTCTTCACTCAATGATGGCAATTTGGATTGACTAGTCAGTGTTAATAGAGATTTTCGCCCCTTTATCAAGAGCTCACCGTGAGCTTGCTGAGCATTTGATAGCTCGAAGAAGCCATTTAGCCGTAATTTCCGTTTCATTATCGAAGGCTTTTTGAAAGCTTATTAAATATTCACCTGTCCCAAGATCATTATACTGTTCAGAGATTGTTTTCAATTCAGTTGTTGCAATCCGGCGTGTTCTACACTCATTTTCTAAGGAATTACGTTTATACCTACCCGGCAGCTAAGCCCCTATAGTATTGCAGGTCTCCCCAACAATGATACTGTAGTTCTTGCTCTATTTCTTCTCCATCTTGGCCTTCGGATCATTAGGAGAGATTTTTGGCCTTCCTCCCTTTGTCCCTCTTGCCCAAGCAGCTTTCAGTCTTGCCTGCGTGGGTTCTTAGACCGACCTGCGCTCGAACTGAGCCAGTGTGACGAAAATATTGAATACGACTCGTCGGATGCAGTAGTGGTATCAATGCCGCCATCATTGATCGCGCGGAATCCTACTGCACATCTTTTTACCTTTGAGAATATCAGTGAGATGTTTCAGATTCCGAGGCAAGATTCTTTTTATCCTGAAGGATCACATACAAGGCAGACCCAACAATATATATCTGCCGGGCTATATCAATGGCACCAAGCCCCTGCTCTTTCAGGGCAAGAACTTTTTTTCTTCGGTCGATAGACCGTTTTCTTCCGAATTGTACGCCTTTGGCTTTCGCTTCCAAGCGCCCCTCGTTGATCCGTTTCAGAATAGGCTACCGTTCTACCTGAGCGATAGCATAGAGAATCGTCGCTGCCATTTTCCCCATCCTTCCTTCGGTACTGATGCCATCATCGAGAAACCTGACAGCGACACTCTTCCCATCAAAATCCTTGACCAACTGGCTCATATCTACCTTATTCCAACTAAACTTTAAGGAGACTTTGAATAATTTATATTTGATATATCTCGCTTTTCTGTTTGTTCTGGAAGAATCGTTATCGATGCCGAAAAAACTGTCCTTTAGCACATTTTGGGCTTGAAATGCCTGTAATTTCTGCACTATAGATGCACTTATCCCATGAGAAAGTCACTGCGAACACGCATGTTCAGCTGCAAACAGCTTATCATGTTGTGCGTCAAATTGGTGAAACCGATTTTTGCTGCCACACTTAATGTTCCCAGCCACAGTATCATGAATATTTAAGTCTTGGAAGTGGTTTATTACCCTATTTTACCATTTCGCCTTGTAAGCAGACCTAAAGCACTTCGTATAGTGATGGCTTTAATAACGTTTTTGAGTTCATATCACGGAAAAGATTTGAGCAACTCACTGAGAATCGGCATAACTTATCTTACGTTCTAAAACTCCTTTTGAATTCGGCAGTTGTTGATGATTTCAATCACTTTTAATAGCCTCAACTTCTCGATTTTTCAAGCTTTCTTTATCTTTTC
The DNA here is from genome assembly GCA_022360415.1 of Chlorobiales bacterium. Classification (GTDB taxonomy): domain Bacteria; phylum Bacteroidota; class Chlorobiia; order Chlorobiales; family Chlorobiaceae; genus Prosthecochloris. Next base: position 17,057 of record JAKSDB010000086.1, on the reverse strand, counting down.
CTGGTCACTACTGAATGGATATCGGTATATGTATCAATAAAGTCAATCTTTAATTATTGTTAATATGGCAAAGAAAGTTGAAAAGTTTATTGAGGATAACTTATTGCTTGTCCTTGTCTTTTTGTTTTTAGTATCACTTGTTTCATACCTTGGTGTCTTTCTTGTCTATTATTTAAATTTTCAAGGCTCTCCGATTTCAACTAAGAATGTGGATTGGGGTGCCTTTGGCGATTTTGTTGGCGGCATTTTAAATCCGTTTTTCGGATTTATGGCTTTTATAGCTCTTATTGTGACCCTACATATTCAATGGCGGTCCAACAAGAATCAATCTGTAGAGAACAAGTTTTTTCAGTTGCTTACATTGCATCATGAAATTGTTTCTGGTATTAGGGTAAAGGATGAAAAGACCCAATGCATTTATGATGGACGAGACTGTTTTAAGTATTTTTATTCAAAAGTAGATCCCATAAAAATGATGTTTCCTGAACCGGATAAGTTTTTAGATCGTGTTTCAGAGGAATGGGAGAGTATTTATAATGATTATTCTCATTATATAGGACACTATTTCAGAAATCTATATCATATTGTTCGCTTTGTTCATAGAATTGATAATAAAGAAGAAAAAGAAAGATATATCAAATTTCTTAGAGCACAGCTTTCTGTATATGAGATGGTATTGCTGTTTTTCAATGGATTGAGTGAGATCGGCGCTGAGTTTAAGCCTATGATTGAAAAATATGCATTACTGAAGAATCTTCCTCCGAAAGAGCTCAGAAATTTAGAAAACTATTTATTTCTTTACGCTGAATCTGCTTATGGTGACTTGCCGCAAAAATACACCGACATAAGTTTTGTTAAAAACATATCTGATGAGGATGTTATTCGCAAGGCTGGTGAAAAAGCTTGGCGTGATGAGTTGTAATCAATGGTGTCCGGTTAAAATCATGAAAGGTACGGAACAGGTTCTCATGCTTTCTTGGTCGAACGGTCGTTAAAGGATTCTGCTAGCGAAAGATGCCCCCATCATTAATCGAAATCCCATTCCCCTTTCCATCAGTTGCTCAACAGTTTCGATGAGATGTTTTAGAGACCTCCCAAGCCGTTCTATTCTCCAGATCATAAGAATGCCCCCCTTCTTTTTCTATTCGTTTATGCAACTGTCGAGTCCTGGATGTTCAGATTTCGCACCGCTAGCCTTGTCGATAAAAATTAGCTTTTCAAGCACATCGGCTTTTTTCAGCGAGTCTATCTGCGAATGAAGTTCCTGTCCGTTAATCGAGACTTGAACGTAACCGATTAGGCGAGTTTCCAGCAATCGTGGTTATTCCTGAATAGTAAAATGCTCATCGATATCACGTGCGGCGTGCAACACTCTGACAATTTCTATTCCGCCAGAAATAATGAGATAAAAAACGATATATCGGCCAATAGGATAACTAAGTAACCCTGACAGAAGCTCAGAGCGGGATCGACCGATATGGGGGGATTCTGCCAGTTTGTGGAATTGCCTGTCTATGGAATCAATAAAAGAATTAGCACGGTTAGGACTGTCTTCAGCTATGTAATCCCATATCTCGGCAAGATCCTCTACAGCAAGGGGGCGAATAATGATTGTTGGCATATCATGAATCCTGCCTTTCGTTCTGTTTTTTCCGGTCTGCTTTTTTTATCTCTTCAGGATTCCAGACAACCGCCTTACCGCTCTCCATTCCAGCGCGAATATCCTGGCTCAAAATATCCATCTTTGCCTGACGAATAGAATCCTGCTCATCCATAAGACGCAATGCCTCACGAATAACCTCACTTGCAGACGTATAGAGTCCCGACTTGACTTTGTCTCGCACCATCTTTTCAAGCAACGGGGTTAGATTAATGTTCATTGGCATGGTGTCCTCCTTGATACAACAATGTTTATGCTTTTTGTCAATTTATGTTAATTCTTGACAATAATAAAACAAAACCTGATCATTTTCGCCTGATGCCTGCTTTGTATCTCGAGAACACCTGTTTCCAATGATTTCATGTTACCATGAAAAAGAAACAGGTGGAACATTTTTCAACGAAAAACAGGGGCTTTCCGGGCCCCTGTCACTCTATTCAGAAAAAATCGATATCTCTGTCAAAAAACAGCCCCTCCCGCTCAAGACTCAAGTTCAATCCTGAATTTTTTCCCGAGCACAGATGCTGCACGTGAAAGAGTGGTCAGGGTAAGGCTGGTATCGTTTTCATCGAGCAGACGGTTCAGAGCAGAGCGACTTGTATGCATTTTCTTTGCCATAGCGGATTTCGTCAGCTTCTGTGCTTTCATTTCCTGATCGATTTGCCATGCAATTACCCGCTTTATAGCCACAGCTGTTGTTTCATCAAGGATAGCTTCCTCTTCAAGAAAAACGTCAAAACTGCTGCCAATATTTTTTTTGTCCATCATGTACTCCTCATTCGGTTTATTCATCATAAGCTAATGCACCAAAATAAGTACAACACGCAAACGCAAAGCCGCACAAGGTATATGTTATAATTGAATGTGAGTCCCCGGTTTGGATGGCTCCCGCTTTCCTGTTAATGCCAGGGAACTGTCCGCAACAACACTAATCAGGCTTCGTCCTTGTGTCACGGGTGATGTGGAAGACATTGGGCGAAGGAATACGAAGCATCGTAACATCGACAAGAGTTGTATGATGATGTTCGATGAACTGTCGCAGGTCGCCCCCGGAAATATGAACGGCCACCGGCAGGTAAATGATATCTTTCGTTCCCGGCTCATAAGCGGAAATCTCCAGGTTCAGATCGGCGAGATCATCCAGCCTGTCCATAAAGACCCCGTCCTTGAACTCTTTCGTCCTCAGGTAATACGTTATCGTTCCTTTATCGAAACGGTTGATGTGGCGTGTCTCGATGCACTTCTCGATGGAAACACGTTTCCCCGAAGTCCTGACAGATTTGAGAAAAATGTCGAAATGCTCGATTGATCGTCCTTCTTGATCACGAAGCCGGAAAATGAGCTGGGCATGCGCCTCATATTGGCGCCTTGGGTACCATTCCAAAAGCGATCGCTTTATTTCATCACCCAGTGAGCTGGCCTTTTTCTCTGTTTCCTGTGTCCATGCAGCAAATTTTGCAGCCGTGTTCTCATAATCATCCATATTGGTTTCAGACGTCCCCAGTGCAGCTTTGAGGAACGGCTCCACATATTGCCATGAGTCGCTACCGAAAACAATGCCTGTCTTTTTCCCGATATGGGTTGTCTGGAATGGTATACCGAAAGGCGTGTTGGGCCGCCCTGCTGCGCCAGGGATACTCTTTTCGGCAATCATGTAATCGAGGCTTCCCAGGCTGCGGCCTGTCTGCCGGCGCCTGAACTTATTCCGGACTTCATCGTGTGAAAGACGATATGCCGAGCTCTGAGGCACTACGGTGAAATATCGCAAATTGGTGTTGGAAGCGGACGTACGGACAGTGCAATCCGAAGCGTCCTCTTTCACATAGCGAATAGGCAGATTACGCATGGATTTGGGAACCTGGGAGCCACAGATGCAGAATTCCCGAACCTTGAAAGCATCAAACAGATGATGATCTGCCTGCATCAACTGCAGATGCATATCGAGCGTTTTTCCACATCCGAACTCGAGCTCGCGAAGCACCTGAATGCCGGCCTCCCGTCCATCAAAGATTTCACGGCCCCAACGTGCCAACTGCCCACTGCCGATATGCGCAAGCCCGCTACCGAAATTTGCTCCGGCCAGATGAATCAGGTGCCTTAACGGAGAGGGTCGCTCGCTATGGTTACGTAACCAGTTTCGAACCACGAGTGCTCCTGTACTGTGAATGATTGCGTGAAACCCCTTGTTGCGTTTGAGCAGATGGCTAAACTCGTCCGATTCCAATGCCCTTTGCATCGCGTAACTGATATCGTCGATCGTGAGACCGTCTTCCAGGGATATCCAGCGGCAGAGGTCCAGCTCGACGATATTTCCAACGCCTTTCATGTTGCGCAATCGCTTCGGAAGATCTCCATAGATCTTTTCCATCGCGGAACGGCGAGTCGATCTGCTTTCCGAACTGTAACCATGGATCAACAATACTGTTCTCATTCCTGTCTCCTCCATTGCTTTTGATTGTTAGCTCCGGGTTTCTCAACCGCAAATACTGTTGATGCGCAAATTCGACATTTTTTTCCCTTGTAATGGCATCCGCTTGTCAGGACCAGTAACCTGTTACTGGAAAGCTGCAATAGCGTCCATCATCTCCTGGAAAAGAGGATTCTGTTTCTCCAGAATCTCATCTCCACTCATTACAGGTTCTTTCAATACAACGCTGGCATGGGCTACTTTATACTGTTCGGGTATTCGGAACAAATTGAACTGTTCGGGAACAGATATCTTTTGCAGTTTCTCAATGCCCGATATTTCTGCAGTTGTATCACACTCTGAATGTGCAGCAAAAGTTTTTTTAGGAAAGGGTACTTTTTCACTGAATACATCGACAAGACAGTCCGTTTTCTTGATTAACCTTGCCAGCGCTTCGGCTCCATCCATGTCTACACGGCTGTACCGGTATGGATTATCACCGATCAACGACTTGTTGCTGTCAAAAAGAACCGCTAAAAACGTTCGTAACAACCTTTCCTTGAGCTCGCCCAGTAACCCAAAACGCCCGCCCGCAAGATCAAGAGCTGCGGAAAAAAGGTACAAACCGCCATTAACCATCGGATTAATTGTCGCCATGTAGAAACCAAGGGTTCCGCCTGTAGACAACCCGCCAACGGATATCTCTCCGGCTTTGGCTGCGGCGGTCTTTATTGCAAAGACGAGATTTGCTTTCCACTCTTCAAGATCGACCTCTTCCATGCCCTTCGGCTCTTTCAGTCCATGGCAATGGAGCAAAGGCATGTAGACATTATAGCCGAGGTTGTTGAAAAAAAAGTCACCGATCGCGGTCATGAAGTATGGTGAATCGGACAGGCCGTGAACAAGAACGATGGCTTTTTTTGCCGGTACGGAATGTTCCTTGATTCTCGGATAACAGCCGTCACGAACCTTCCCGGGTGAGAAATAGCTGAACCGGTCGTAGTAACTCAGCCACTCGTGTTCACGTGCTTTAGGGTCATTCGAGCTCATATATCTCCGTTTAAGCAGTCACCGAAACTCTCCATAGAACGCATCCATCCATGGAATTCGTCTCTCCGGCTTAAGGCGTTCCTGCTCGGAAAATCCACTCTCAATTTCAGGGGCCCTCTATTTCTGCGATCCGGCTGCATCACTTATCTCGGATAAGTCGGGACCCATGACAATAAACAGAAGCTCCTTTATTGCCTGCATTACAAAAATAACACTTTATATCATTTTCCTATAATGAACCAGACTAAACCAATCATTATCATCGGAAAAGATGTTCTGAACAGCCAGATCCGCGCATTCACCCGTAAACCTGATATCCTTCTCCTCGAACTTGTGCGAGTTCTCGGTGTGAATCTTCTCCTCTTTTCTGATGCGGATATCCTTTTCTGAAAAGGGGCTCTTTATCCGAAGAGCTCTTTTCGCTTCGAGGTGCATTTCGATACGCCTCTCTGTCCTATTGTAAAACGCTTTGTGTTCGAAGTCTTCGGGATTAAGATCAGACTCGATCAGGCCGTTCACGACGTTGAGAATATTTTTGTTGAACTGTGCCGTCAAGCCCCGGGCATCGTTGTAGGCATTTTCAAGAACCGACATGTCTTTAACACGGTCGAATCCTATCAGGAAGCCGTCTCCGGGATTCATCGTTTCGCTGATATCCCGGACAAAAACCATCGCCTCTTCCCTGTCGAGGTTGCCGATCGTGCTGCCGAGAAAGCAGTAGAGCTTTTTTCTCTCTCCGGGAACAAGGTGCATCTGGTGTATATAGTCCGCAACAATCCCCTGCACAGAAAGCTCGGGAAACATGCCGGTCAGCTCTCTGATGGAAGTTTCGAGCGCCGGACGGCTGATATCGACCGGGAAATAACGGACACCCGGCAGACGCTCCGGCGGGATTTTTTTCAGGAGAAGGGTGATCTTGCTGTGGTCGCCGCTGCCAAGCTCGACGATATCGACATCGGAACAATCGATAACCGCACAGAATGGCAGCCCCTGAAGAATGGCTTTCTCCGTGCGTGAGAGGTAATACTCATCGAGCCCGGTAATTTGCTCAAATAACTCGGACCCTGTTTTATCGTAAAAGTATTTGCTTGAAATACGTTTCGGCTGCTCGATCAAACCGGCGATTATTTCGGAAACAGCTGTTTCAAGGCCGATTTCCGGCAGACAGTTGACGATAGTCGCCGAACCGCATTCGAGAACGCTTTTTGTCGAATAATCCATCAGCTTCCTTCCGGTTCTCCGGTTTCATAAGGATTGCCGGGATCATTGCTCCACTCGAACCATCCCCCGTCGTATACCGACACACGAGGCCACCCCATCAGTAACGCGTTGAACCATGCCTCGCTTCCCCGCCAGCCGGTCCCGCAATAAAACGCGAGGTGTTTTTCGGGAACAATCCCGGACCGCTCCCAGATAGCGGCAATTTCGTGGTACTCGCGCGTGGTATGGTCGAGATTCCGGTAATTCTCCATGTGGTAGGCGTCACTGCCACAATTGGCGAATACTGCTCCGGGTATGCGCCCTTTCTTTTTGATATAGTTGTATCCGCTGACCTCCCCGATGTACTCCAGATAGCTTCTGACGCAAACCAGGTCGGCGTCGTTTGAACGAAGCATTTCCCTGGCTTCAGGCGTATCGACGGCAAGCTCCGGTCTTGCCGGTATCGAAGCACCGAAAGAAGAAACCGGCTTTTTGGGCACGTCATCCGTTTTGATTTCAAAGCCTGCATCCTCCCAGGAACGGTAACCGCCGTTGAGTACACGCACGTCCTTCACTCCGGCATACATCATGATGAAAGCAAGCCGGATGGCCCCGATATGCCCGGCTGCGCTGCCAGGAAAATCATCCGCGTTATCGGGATGCATGAATTTGCCGTAAAGCACGACCGTGGTATCCGCTGTGACCCCATGCTGCTCGAGAGCCACTTTCAGCTCTCCAGGACTGCGCCGGTTCCATGTCTCGGGCGACTCGAGTGCGAGGGTATCCATATCGACAGCGCCTGGAATATGGCCGCTGAGATAGGCGTTGCGGTTGCGGTAATGGGCATGACAGACAATAAATCGATCATTGTCGTACTCGGGGGGGGTTCCTCCTGTGATCAAGGTCTCGACCCATTCAGGCGACACAAGCTGCCGGTAATTCGCCAGCCGTTCCAAAGGAAACGTTTCATCAGCCGACCATTCCTGAACAAACCCGTTATAGACCGAAACGTTGTTGTATCCGTGTTTCCTGAGTTTTTCGGCTGTCTTTTTGCTCTGTTCAGGGGTATATCCATACACCACAATGGCATCATCCGGCAGAATGTGCTTGAACCGCAGAATGGTATCCCACTGAGGGTAATCGAGCCATTTTTCAGGCAATGTTTTTGCGCCTTTTATGTGTCCACCTCGTGCTTCACCCTGCATCGACCAGCCGTTGTAAGCATTTATGGAACGTACGTCGATGATTGCCGCCTCTCTTCTTTCAAGCGATATCAGCAAAGTCTCTGTTGTGAACTCTTTTAATTCGGGCATGATGTTAATTATCCTGTTTATTGTTCGGCATGTCCTTCAATTGCTGCTTTACAAAGCCCGCAATTTCCTCAAACAACCGCAAAATGGCCGGAATAGTTGATAGTTTCGAGATTTGTTGCAAAATTTGCATTCCTGATCGACTGTAGGGAACCTCTATATCTATAAACAACCCAACCAACCTGACACAACCTCTATGCCTGAACATCATTTCATAAAAACGGTCGTTTCCGGTCGCTACGTTATCCGGCAACCTTCCGATGAAAAGCCGGGTCGCCTTTTCATGGGCTTTCACGGCTACGGACAAGTTGCAGAAGATGAACTTGCTATTCTGGAAGGGATTGCCGGGACCTCCGGCTGGATGTGCTGCTCCGTGGAAGCATTACACCCCTTTTACCAGGGAAAAGGAATGGTAGGCGCAAACTGGATGACGAGCCGCAATCGCGAATTGATGATAGAGGAAAATGTCAGTTATGTAAATGCGGTAATAACTGAACTTTATGGCAAGTACCCCCTTCAGGACTCTCTTGTTTATCACGGGTTTTCGATGGGAGCCGCCATGGCGGTTCGTGCTGCGCTTCTCGGTGGTCATGAACATACGGCAGTAATGCTCCTCGGCGGCAATATTCCACCGGAACATGAAAAGCTCGAAAAACTGGGGAAAGTTCATATTGCCCGTGGTAACACCGACCGTCTCTATACCAGGAAAGAATTTGAGCGGGACAGAAAAAGACTGGAAGATTCAGGGGTTTCTTTCGAGCACTGCTGCTTTCCGGGAGGACATGAAGCAAACGAAAAATATCTGGAATCGGCCGGGATGTTTCTGGAACAGTTATGTTAAACCGTTAAAAACTTCCTGTTTCCAACGCCAGGTTGTGTTCCGGATACTCGGTACCGAGGTACGATGAAAACCGGACCATGTTCTCAAAAAAAGTCTCGATCTGGAAGGTCCCTTCGATAAGCTTGCCCCGCTTCCAGCAGGAAAAGGTATCCGGCTTGGCGAAATCGATCAGGCATATTTCGATTTTATGATCGTGACGGTACTCATAACAGCCCATACAGCCGAAACAGCGATTGCCGGGCGTGGCATCCAGTCCGTCAAATTTCACCTTACGCTTGTAGTTCTCGTCATGCGGAATCTTACTGTCAACGAGCAACTTCAGCTCCTGAAGGGTATATGGCTCACTGTCGATGAACCTGCCGACCTTGCCTATTGACCGGTAATGTATATATCTGACGTTTTTGTATCTCCCTGCCAACGCCATTAACTCCTCGACAACCTCTTCATTGACATCACGCACGATGATGGCAGTTATGGCGATGCGGCCGATACCCTCATCATTCAGGTTTTTCAGAGCCGCGAGCTTTTCTTCGGCAACATCGTCATTATCGATGTACCGGTACCACTCATTGTTTGTTCCTCCATTCATCGATAATGTAGCGATAACCGGAACAGCTGTGCTTTTCAATGCTCTGACGAAGGAAGAGTCGGCGAGCATGGTTCCATTTGAAACAAACGACACCATGTGATTATGCTCGCTTGCAGTGGTGATGAATTCCAGAAACTGCGGGTGCAGGGTCGGCTCCCCTCCCATAAACCTGAAAGCCACACGGCCAGGCAGACGACGGCATACCTCCTTAAAGTAGTCCAACGACATATCAGGCAATGATCTGACGGGATTGTAACAGTAGTTGCAGTTGTAGTTGCAGCGGTGTGTCAGATCTACATAGAGAAGAGGAAAAGGATTCCGGTCGACACTGTGGACGATTTTCGAGCCAAGTTTGCCCGAGGGGTACTCCTTCAGCTCGGGAGCTTTGTGAGCTGCCTTTTCCATACGCCAATTGTCCGGTTTTGAGGGTAGACTGCCTTACATCACAATGGGTTCCGCTGTCGTTGCTTCCTCATCCGAGCCAAATCGAATAAAAAAGCTCTATCCCCGTGCCGCAGGAACGCTTTTAAAATGTTTGATGTACACTTGGTTTCGGGGGTACAAATCGGAGAACCTTTACATGAATTTCGCAATTCCTGCTGAAACAGCCAAAATCATTCGACATTCTCATGCAACCGGCCACATGTTTCCGCCAGACCCAGGCCTAACTGATTCTGCAAACATGAAAAGTTTCTTGTCACATTTTACCTTGCTTAACCAACTCTTTTTTCAACCTGTCCATAATGATCGGTGAAATCTCAGATGCCCACTGCTGTGCCACAGGCATCATCTCTTGCATCATTGGGTTCATCACTGTCGCATACTTGACCCCAACAGAAGACCGATAAAAATCAATGAGTTTAACTATATCCCTATGGGTATAATACTTGTCATATATTGGCACTAATTGCTCTTTCAAATCTGATGCCTTTTTCATCACCGCGTTATAAACAATACCTGAGATAAAGTGCTCGGCTTCTTTTGAAAAGCCGGGATCTTTTTTTCTGAATTCTGCAATAAGAAAAGCAACCATCGTCTCCGCCAGTTCTTCAGTAACTTCGGCTTCAGCGCGATTCAGATCAATCAATATTTTAATATCTCTCTCTTTTTCATAAGTAATTGCATAGGCAGCAGGGACGTACAAACAAACATGAACAATTACAGCCCACATGCCGGTGCTATACAGCCATGAAATCAATTTACCAATACTCATATGTCTTTTTTCATTTAAAATGAAACGGTTCTGATTATTCCAAGGAAAAAGCAAGAGGCACAGTCAACCACGCTTTAACGGGTGAGCCTTTGACGGTTCTTGGCGAATATGTAGACTGCATAACCATATCGATACCAGCAGCATCAAATCCATTGTACTCCTCAGGAATACGCTTCAGGACTTTTGCTTTTACTGGTTTTCCCTTTTCATCAATCAGCACTGCAACCAAAATCTTGCCTTCGATTCCTTTCTTAATAGCATTTTCCGGATATTCGAGTTTTTTACGATACAGAAAAGCAGGCATTGTCGATTCTTCGACAGCATCACGATAACCAGCTATACTTGCTTGAATGTCCTCCATGATCACACCACCAAGCTCCACTCCCCATTGAAAAGAAACAGAAAAAACATCTTTATTCATTGGAGCTGCCACTCTTTCAAGCTTTCTGCCTACAGGTGATTTGTAGAAGTCGAGAAGCTGCTTTATTTCATTATGAGTGAAGTACTTGTCATATATCTGAATCACTTGGTCATCCATATCGTCCAAACGCTCTTGAGCAACCTCTTGAACTACTTTGGATAATGCATATTCAGCTTCTTTTGGAAATTCCCGACCGCTTTTTTTCACATACATAATCATAAAGTCAGTTACAAAGTCCGCAAATTCAATCGTTCTCGAGGCTTTATTAAACGCCAAAAGCTCTTTTATGGACAGCTCCTTAGCTTTTGTGATGGCATAAACTGTCGGAGACATGGAAAAGTAGCCAAACAAGACTGTCACCGCAGCTATTGCTCTCGCTGCATCTAAAATTTTGTTTTTGTTCATGAACCCGGAATTTGCTGAAAAAATATTGTAATGTTAATGTATGACATTTTGGAAAATCTAATCCGGATAAAAGCTTTTACTGTGACTCTTTTACCTGATCCATGCTCTTTGGCTTCCTAACGAAAGAGATTTTTACCTGAGAGCGTCCGAAGAAAGTCCTCACCCTCTCTTTTCAATAATTATCACCTTCGGGGTTTTTGACATCTCACTTTTGGCTTTTCCCACTGCTTGCCGGTCATCAGTTTTTTTCTTACATTGCTTCTCAATTTTTTGCAGGATTTTCCTGCGGGACGATTCAAATAACCGATTCCTGAGTTATGGCCAAGAAACAAACATTCGGCGAGAAGACATCGAAAAAAGGCGGAAGTGATTTCAAGGTTGCCAAGCTTGTCTATTCTGTCAAGTCGGAGAAAACAAACGCCTGGAAATTCATGGAGAAAAACGTTCGAATTCCAAACGGCGAAAACGATCAGAAAGTCCTTGCAGATTTCATCGGCAATGCTACCAGGTAAGCGCAGCTTTCATGCGATGGCAAGCCGTGACAACATCACGGCTTTTTCTTTTTCTATGTCGAGTATCTCAAGTTGGCAACTGCATTCTTTGTGCCACGCATCTCCGGTACGCTTCTTCAATCGCTCTACAGAGGTGCGTATAAATTTCTCCATAAAAAAAGAATCTTATGTCCGACACGCCTGAAAAGGAATGGTTTGCCGAGTGGTTCAATCACTCCCTTTACCTCAAGGTCTACAGCCACAGGGACAATGCTGAAGCAAAAACCTGCATCGAAACCATTCTTCGTCAAACCGGGATCGAGAACCTGACGCCATCGGATATTCGTGTTATGGACATTGCCTGCGGCGCCGGACGTCATGCACTGGAGCTGGCACGACGGGGGTTTAGAACGACTGCAAACGATCTTTCCCCTTTCCTGCTCGAATGCACACGTACAGAGGCTGAACGGGAAAACATATCTCTCGAATGCACACGACAGGATATGCGGGATATCACGGCTGAAAACGCATATGATCTCGTGGTGCAGCTTTTTTCGAGCTTCGGCTACTTCAGAACAAAAGAAGAAGACCTGCGGGTTCTTCTGAACGTTCACAGAAGCCTGAAAAAAGACGGCTGGTATATCCTCGACCTGATCAATCCGGTCTACCTGAAAAAAAAACTTGTTCCTGTATCCAGCAGAACCATCAAAGGTCTTCAGGTTCTCGAAAAGCGCCGTATTGAAGCGGGCAGGATTGTCAAGCAGATCACCATCAGTTCTCCCGATGATTCAATCAGTTTTGAAGAGTCTGTAAGGCTCTACGAACCCGAATCAATTGAAAAGATGCTTGGCGAGGCCGGTTTTACCGTCGAGAAGGTTTTCGGGGATTATGAAGGATCGGCTTACGCCGATGAAACCTCGTCGAGAATGATGATCTTCGCGAGAAAGACGGAGAATGGGTAATGGAAAACTCAACAGTTCAACAAATAAACAAATCAACAGATTTCCGGCTCCTTCATTTCAACAACAACTCCCTCAGCGTTTTTATCCCTGCATACCCTGCCTTAAAAAGAAGCATCTGAAACAATTGAGCCGTGAGAAACGCATCGCCTGCAGCGGTGTGGCGGTCGTATAAACGGATATTGTAGCGTTCAAGGAGAACATCCAGTCGGTATTCTCCGCTTTTGTGCGCAAGATTGTAATACGGCCCTTTTTCAAGCCTTTTTGCCAGACTCGCCGTGTCGATAACATCATTGAACAGCTCAAACCCGTATTGCTTATTAAGCATGCGGTTTATCATGGTGACATCGAAATCCGCATGCTGTGCGACAAGGACGCTGTTCCCCAAATAGTCGAGAAAACTCTTTACAGCTTCTTTTTCATCCCTGCCCTCGTGAAGGTCACGCAAAAGCAACCCATGTGTGGTCACAGCATTGCTGTCGCCTACGCTATCCCTGCGGATCAGCACCTCAAATGATTCTTCCACCTTGATCCGGGTTCCGTTGAGAGCGATTGCCCCGATTGATATTACAGAGTCTTTTGCCGTGTCAAAACCGGTCGTTTCCGTATCGAAAACAATATAGCGTACCTCTCCAAGTGGCCGGTCAATATCTGTGGCCCCGGCAAAAGTGTTTACATAGCCGCAAATGTCGGCAGGGAGCTTTCCTTGTTTGCAACGGCGTATTGCATTTTTTTTTGCCAGGAGGTTAATCACGAATATAATCGAGCTGGAATCTCAGGTTCAGAGTTTTCTGCACTTTTTCTATGGTCGAAAAAACATTCCTGAGCGTTTGCCGTTCAATTTTGTTGAGGGTTTCCGGCTTGATGTAGCGGCCTGACGATTTGTTAACAAGACCGTTGACCGCCCGCAAGCGGATCAGGAACTCATATCCGGCAGCAGCTTCAGTTCCGAGATCTTTCATGCCCGGCACAAGAACCTGAAGGCGCTTGAAACGCTCGACCGTACTGAAAAATTCCGGTATCCTGAGTTCATAGGCAAGCACCCTTGCCGCATCGGAAAGGGGCATCATTGCGCGAGCCTTTATATCGAACTCATTGGCATGGTCACGGCTTTTTTCCACAAGAAAGTTACGGAAAAAGCCGAGCGGAGGCGGGTTTTGCAATGCATTTTTAGCAAAAAAACCGAGAAATCCCCTGTTCTTTGCTATCAGTCCGAAAATCTCCTGTTTCAATTCCGCGGCAAGTTTCGCCTGGCCGTATACGGGCCTGAAATCAAAGAAAATTGTCGAATGCATCACCGCTTTCGGTTCCGGTGTAACGATCCATTTGGAAAAATAGCCTTTCCATACCGATATCGGCTGGCACCAGACAGGGTTGCTTGCCATGATGTCCGCAGGGCATTTCACAAAACCGCAATGCTGGAGAATACCGGTTACCTTTCGGCCGAGGGCAAGAAAATACTCATGAATGCTCTCCGCCTCTTCCGACGGAGGATCGGCATAGAGAATTGCATTATCCTGGTCGGTTCGCAATAACTGCTCCTTGCGGCCTTCACTGCCGAGCGACAGCCAGCAGAACTCTATTTCAGGACGCTTGCGCCCCTCCTCTTCTTCGAGTTCTTCCAGGGAAAAATCAATCGCCCTTGTAATGATTGCATCGTTGATTTCCGTCACAATATTGGAAATAAAATGCACGGCCACCTCCTGCTCGATGTAAATGCGCAGCAGGTTTTCCGTCTTGTCTCTCTGTTCCTTGAGCTGGTCACGGTTCGAGGCCTGCATGATCGCTTTCATGATAACCGCCGGATTGTTCCCCTCGGAGGTAATGATGTCGTGTTCCGAGATAATGCCTGTTATCGGACTGTCAGGCGAACCGTCTTCGGTTATGCAGAAATGTCGCAGTTTCGTCTTCACCATGAGCATCACCATATCGGCAATGGTTTTACCGCCACTGATCGTGTAGACCGGACTGCTCATAATGCTGCTGACCGGCTCCTCCTTGATTGACCCGGGTCTGGAAACAACCTTCTTGGTAAGATCGGTATCGGTAATGATCCCGAGTGGATGTTTCTCCGGTGAAACAATAATTATCGAACCGATATTCCGATCAGACATGATCTTTGCCGCTTCCCGAATAGAGATATCCGGCGGACAGGTAACAACGTTTGCAACCGGTGTCACCTCGAGGGTTTCATTCTGCAGAAAGTTGTTGCAGGACTCCTCCCTGTAAAGACGTTGACTTACATCGAAAGCTTCGGTCAGGGTATGCTCGATCTCTTCGACGCTTTTTGCGAAAGCACCTGCAAAAAAGAGTGAAGCCCCGGGATTGGTTTCCAGCAAATGCTTGATTTTATCGACCGGCAGTTCAAAGAGCAGGCTTTCTTCAGCGACTTGAGCGGTCAATACATAATCGTGGTGTGCAAAAATGGCCCTTACTCCGAAAATGTCACCCTCGTCACAAAGATCGACCAATACTTCCTTGCCTTCAATACTGTCGAAAAGACGTACTGCCCCTTTCATCACCATGAAAGCGTGATCTTTCAGACTGTCGCCCTTGCTGAAAATCACTTCACCTTCCTCGTGATAGGTCAGGGAAATCGACTCGGCAAGATCCTGCAAGACATCAGGAGCCAGATCGTCGAAAGGAGGATATTTTTGCAGATCGGCAACTACCCTCTCAACTATGGTGTTTGAAGGCATAGACAGGTGTTTTCAGGCTACCCTTTAAAGCAGCCCTTCCTTTTTATACCAATCGAAAGCGCGCTGAATACTCTGTTCGATAGGCTCGTACCTCAGACCAAGCTCTCGAACAGCTTTCTCTGAAGAGAAATATAAGAACTCCGAGGCTACTCTGAACATCGTGGGATTGAAAACCTTTGAAACACGGTTTTTGGTATGAAGCAGAACCAGCAGATGATGAAGAATTTTTGCCACCGGGTAAGGAAGGGGCAGCATGAACATCCTGGTACCGGTTATGCGGGAGATTATTTCTCCAAGCTCTTTGTATGTCAAATTGTCTCCCCCGAGAATATAGCGCTCTCCTGTTCGCCCGACCTCCATTGCGCGAATGACAGCCTCAACAACGATCTCCACATCCACAACACAGACGCCGCCGAGAGGATAGAAAGGGATCTTTTTTTGATAGACATCCTTGATTAACCGTCCCGCGTTGAAGTTGACATCACCGGCACCGAATACGAAAGCCGGATTGACAATGACACAGTCGAGACCTTTTTCGACAGCTCTTATGACCTCCTGCTCAGCCTTGCGCTTGGTTTCCGCGTAGAGCAGACCGACGCCATCGAAATTCCAGGGCGATGATTCATCACAAGGATTACCGTTTTTTGCTGCAACCCCGACAGCCGTTATCGAGCTAACATGAACAACTCTTTTCACCTGCTGCTCAAGTGAAGCCTCCATGACGTTGCGGGTCCCGTCGACATTGATGGCATGAAGCAATCCGGTTTTGCCGTTCGCTCCGCCCATATATGTGTATCCCGCGGAATGGTAAACCTGGTCCATCCCTTCCAACGCTTTACGGAGAGAATCAGCGATAGTGATATCTCCCTCAACAAGATGAACCTTGTCTGCAATGTCCGCAAACAGTTCAAGATTGGAGCTCTTTCGAACAAGAGCGTATATATCATTGTCGCCCTGAAGAAGCCTTCTTACGAGACGTGAACCGATAAAACCGGTAGCACCGGTCACTAATATCTTTTTGGGCACCTGCTATGGATGGTAAAACTGTTATAATTGATCAAGCTGGTCAGTCAGATCGAAAAACTTTTCCTGAACAGATTCATTTTCCTCAACAATTTCCTCGAAATGGTTACGATCCTCTTCCAGCATTTCCTTCATCAACCTCATGCTGTATTCAAGAGGCATTCCCCCGAGTTTTTCCTGGTAACCGCTGACATCATCGTACATTTCGTTCAGCTCCTCGAGATTATCCTTCAACCTTGAAAATTCGCTCGCATATTGGCTGACAAGCTTATCGAGATCTTCACTGTACTCCCATTTCAAATCCTCCCTCAATCCATCAAGAACACCTTGCCTCTCCATTTTGGCTGCTTTGAGCGCAACGATCTCATCGCCGACTTCTGTCAGGGTTTGCTCGATCTCGCTTTTCAGAGCCTCCCTCTCGCCACCGCCGCAGGCTGTAAGGCCAGCGAACAGAAGAAGAACACACGCCTGTTTCAAATACGTAATGGACTGCTTCATTTTTCTCATGTTTTTTTATTATTCAGGGATTCTCCTTCATACTCCTTGTGCCTGTAATACTGTATGCAACAATCCGCCTTCTCAAAACAAGGTGGTCAATCGATAACCAGGTCTCCATCAATAATCTGCTGACGGATCTTTTCAACTCTGCCGTGTACGTCTTCCCCGATAAGAACCTTGTTGTTACTGTTATAGACATAATCGGTATAGCGGCCTTTCAGACCGAAGACATTTATCTTTCCTCCCTGAAATGTTCCCGACAGCACCTGTTCGACAGTGGCAAAAACAGTA
>JAKSDB010000119.1 GCA_022360415.1 Chlorobiales bacterium | reverse complement strand
CAGACTTTCTGCCCCTTAAACACAACCAGTAGGTTTCGGCAACCCGGCTATTTTACATGCCTGCAAGGCTGGTCCGCTCGGGAAAAGACCATAAAGAAACTCCGAAGCGGCTTTTTTGTCCATACCGCGTTCCTTGGCGATCGCTTTGGTGAGAACCTTGACGGCAGGAGCAATCTGATAGTCATCGTAATACTCCCTGAGGAAGTTTACCACAGTCCAATGTTCTTCGGCCATCTTGATATCCTCAGCCTCGGCAAGCTTGTTCGCCACATCTTCGGACCAATCATCGAGATTCACAAGATAACCGTCATCATCAGTTTCGATAGCAACACCGTTCACTTCAAGCGCCATAATCCGACTCCTTTATTAAGATAATTTGAAATTTGACACGCAGTAATAGGTTACAATAGCTTTTGAAATACCGCTGAAATGCATTCAAGATAATATGCGGCAGGTAAAGAACAAAGAGCCACGCTTAAAATAATTATCCCGGGCAATTATATAACCATATAACCGTAAATCTCCGTGTTTTTTCAATCAAGAAAACGTGACGATTGAAACCGTTCATAAGTTACGTATTATCAACCGCTAATACGTTTTTTTTGTTCTGTATTCTGTTGCCAGAGCAACAAATTTCCTTCCCCAGCCGGGATTTCCTGTGGCATGCAGATGCGCAAAAGAAGCAAACATTTTTCGATGCAGAATCCCGTCACGCATGCCAGTAACTCCATACCCCCGGATAACGTCAAACTGGTAAACGCCCTCTCCTGTCGGACTGATCGGTTTCGAGTAATGAAATTCATGCGCTTTGATCCTTTCGTCATTCGTAAACCAGGGGCTGTCAACACAACTTTTCAGATCAAGATAGCCGTGACCCGCAGGTTGAAGCTGAAAGCCGATATCAAAAGGCAGCACACCTGCAAGAGGATACGTTTTCCCCTCGTACTGCGCGCTTCTGCACAGGTAAATCAGCCCGCCGCACTCGGCATAGAGAGGCATACCGGCCTCGACAATCTCTTTGATATTTCTTAACAACCCCAGGTTGTTGCTGAGTTCCCCGAAAAACGATTCAGGGAATCCGCCGCCGATGTAAAGAGCATCCACATCCGGCAGCGCAGGATCAGACAGGGCGTTGATAAACACCAGCCTGGCGCCGCTCTCCTCCAAAGCTTCGAGATTTTCGGGGTAATAAAAACAGAAAGCGGGGTCCCGAAACACACCGATTGTCACCAATGCACCGGTTGTCCGGTTACCTTTCTTCTCTACTCTCCTTTCCAATGAAGTGGCCCGTTGAAAAAGGGATCGTATTGCATCGAGATCACAACTTTCCGCAATCCTTTTCCCGGCTTTTCTGATAACCGTTTCCGCACCGGAAGTTTCACCGACAGTTGTCAGTCCTAGATGTCTTTCCGCGATAACCAGTTCCTTGTCTTTCGGGATTGCACCGAGAACCGGAATCCCGCAGAACCTTTCGATCGCTTCCCGCTGCTTTTCTTCCTGACGCGGCCCATGCAGCTGGTTAAGAACAACACCGGCAATATCGGCTTCAGGCGGCATGGACTGCATTCCTTTTACAATCGCCGCCGCACCCCGGTTCATCTTCCGGCTGTCAACAACCAGCAGCACCGGCGTCTGAAGCAGTCCGGCAAGACCCGCACTGCTGTCCGAGCCATCGATATCCATACCGTCATGGAAGCCATGATTCCCTTCAATCAGGGAAAAGCTTTGTTCATCACTGTTGCCGAGAAACGAATCCAGACATGCCTCGGAACCCATGAGAAACGGATCGAGATTGCGGCACTCCCGGCCGGTTACCAGTCTGTGCCACATCGGGTCGATATAGTCGGGTCCTTTTTTGAAACTGTTGACGCCTATCCCGTCATGCACCAGATTATGCATAATCCCAAGGCTCACCAGCGTCTTGCCGGAGCTTTTATGGGAGGCCGAGACCATCAGACGGGGAATATTCACTGTTTTCACGACAACGTATGCGTAACCTGAGGAAAAGGATTGAGTTGACAAACGCCTTTAAGGCACTATGCGCACAGGAAAACCTGTGCGCATAGTGTTAGACGACAGCTTGATCCAGGGAGTTAGGGAAACTCTCTCCCCTGTAACTGATGACTACTTCTTCTTGATGTAGAAGGTGTGTACGCCGCCCTCTTCGGTATGCTCGATCACTTCGTTGCCCGTTCTTTTCGACCATGAAGCCATATCATTCACCGAGCCGGGATCGGTTGCCATCATTTTCAGTACCTCGCCGCTTTTCATTCCATCAACGGCTTTTTTGGTTTTCAGAATCGGCAAAGGGCAGT